>VBHS01000352.1 GCA_005881295.1 Chloroflexota bacterium | reverse complement strand
GCTCACCCCTGATAATTCAACTGAGCGAACATCTCCACCCTCAAAAACTCGCTTGTCTTCTCTCCTTTCGCTTTGTTCTGAAGTCGTCGCACCTTTTCTTGCAATCCGGCTGCTTTTAGTTCTCGTAGGCATTGCAACGATCTACTATATTATGCCCCTCTTGAAGCACTATCCACCTGCCGCGTTCGGTACTCGTATGCTCCGTTTCCCCGATATGCTGTATCTCATGTGGAATCACTATGACAGTGGCTTCTATGTTGATATAGCTGCCAATGGCTACTGGGGAGCAAATACCCTCCATCATATGAGCAACTGGGCATTTTTTCCGTTCTATCCCCTGCTCATGCGCTTCTTCGCGCTACCATTTGGAGCGAGTGATGACGCTTTGCGCATCGCAGGGATCTTTGTTTCCAATTGTGCTGCATTAATTGCCGCAATATATCTTTACAAACTAACGATGAAAGAATTGGGTCGCAAGCCTGCTGCACGCGCTGTCTTGTACCTGGCACTCTTCCCCATGAGTTTCTTTCTCTCCGCGGTCTATACCGAATCGCTTTTTCTGGCCATTGTAATCGTGTGGCTCTCATACGAGAATGGTTACGTTCACGATTGATCAACTTCTTCCAGGCACTGCTTCGATGGCGTACCTGGCTCGATTTCGCATGGTTAGCGCTCATTCCTGTCGGGCTGGCACTCTTTTCTATCTACGCCAAATTGAAAGTGGGAGCTTTTACGGCCTTCACAATGTCAGAAAAATACGGATGGCACCGGGAATTTACGAACCCGATCCCTGTACTGATCAATTATATACAACATACACAACCGGTTGGCCCGTATAATTGGGACTTCTACGCCCTCAACTTAATCGTGATCTTCGCCTTTTTCCCTTTACTGATACCAATCTTTCGCAAGCTGCCCAGTGTCTACGGCATCTTCACACTGGTGTTTCTAGTGATGCCACTGACTTCAGGGCGGCTCACAAGCGTTCCTCGCTACTACCTCGTGGTCTTTCCTGTTTATATGATCCTTGCATGGTGGAGTTGCAGGGGTAGCCAGGAACAACAAGAATGGAGGCATACCTTCATTATTATCCCGTTCGCTATCTTGCTTTCCCTGGGTATGGCAATGTTTACTCTTGACGTGTATTCTTTAGCGTAGGAAGAAGCCTATCTCGTTCCACTTCAAAATGAAACAAAAGTGAGCAAAAAGCGTTCGCCACGATGGTCCATCATCGCCCATCAACTTGCCTCAAATTGGGTGCTTTGTGGCCTTTTATTCGCTCTAGCCCTGTGCTTCAACCTGTACCGCCTGGGAAATCCTGGCATCTGGTTCGATGAAGCCTTCTCAGTCGGATTGGCCCAGCAATCTTTCCCACTCCTGTGGCATATCATCTTTGCCCTCGAGCCAAACATGGAGCTCTATTACCTCTTTCTCCATGCATGGTTAGTTACCACCGCGCTGTTTGGTCTCCATCCAACAGAGTTCGTGGTTCGTTTGCCATCTGCCATCTTCGCGGCTTCGAGTACAGTAGCGCTATTTCTACTTGGACGGCGATTCTTAGGACTGCTACCAGCGCTGATCGGTGCCGGGCTCTACCTGCTTAACGATTTACAACTGGTCTATGCGCAGCAAGCGCGCTCATTCAGCCTGCAACTTTTCCTGCTCTGCGTTGCCTGGTACGCCTTTTTGGCCTCCCTCACCGGAGAAGCGCATCAGAAGCGTTGGTGGCTATGTTTTATACTCGCTACATCACTGGCAATTTACGCCCATCTGTTCAGTCTCATCATCTTACTGGCGCAACTCTGCGCTTTTGGCCTCCTCTTGATTTTGCCTGGTCCCTGGCGCGCAAAGGCACAGAGGCAAATGACTTCGTTCTTGCTAAGCCTCGTTGTTATTGGCGCCTTGATTCTCCCCATGCTGCCTGCCAGCCTGCAAGGCCCTAAAACAGGCTGGCTATCTATACCACAACTCAAGGATATCCCTCGCTTGTTTCTCACGATCAGTGGCAACAACAAAATGTACTTGCTTATGCTTGCCACCTGTTGCCTGGCCGTACTGGTTGTAGCCGCACAATCCTACCTGCCAGTGGGCAAACTTCAATTCACCAGTGCCGCTAATCTGCCCATCGTCCTGGCGTTGCTATGCTGGCTGGTTGTACCGATTACCGTAAGCTACTTGATATCGCAAGGACCCGTGCGTCTCTTTTCGTCGCGCTATCTTGTAACAGTTGTGCCGCCACTTCTCCTGCTTGTTGGCCTGGGTATCAGTTCATTACGATGGCAGCCGCTCCAGATCATGCTGGTTCTAGCTATATTTATCCTCGCATTGTATGCCGTCCCTTACTACTATAAAAGTGCTCAGGTAGAAGACTGGAATAGTGCTTCTTTTTGGGTAGAGCAGCACTATCAGCCTGGAGATGGTTTAGTCTGCTACGACAACGCGACCCAACAGGGATGCCAGGTGTCGCTTGAGTACTATCTCCACGCTTATCCCAGTGCGGCACATTTTAGCGCTGATGCTCCAGGTGCATTCTCATGGGCCTTCTTTGGTTCCGCTGATCCTGAGGCGGCAGTCAACCCTGCTGTACTGGCAGTGTTTGCTACAAAACATCCCCATATCTTTTTCATTGTTGGTCGTTTACCCGATAATACGGCCGCTTTACAAGCTCGTTATGCTCAGTTATGGCTGGATAAACATTATCATTTTATTACCCAGATCGTTACGCGTACTGTGGCCGTGCGTTTGTACATAACAAGCTAATTCCTCGACAGTGAATTTTCACTATGCTACACTAAGAACAGAACTTTTCTATTGCTATCATCGTCCAAATTCGATGACCTGGAAAACAAAACAATGCCCGATACATTTGCAGCACTTTACGCGTCACTACTTAAAAATGATGTCTTCACGACGCAGGCTCAGGAAAACATAGCTCAAGGGTCTGACGGTCTTACCTGTGCACTTGCCTATGCAGAACAGGGTAAACCCGATTTTACCCTGGCATATTTGCTCCTGATTGATATCAGCGACAAAGAAAAACATGAAATCCTGGCCGTTTCCTATGAACGGCGTGCACACATCTCAGAGGAAAAGGCAGAGCAATTCGATCAACAATTCCACCGGCCTTTCCCCCTGATCAGGCTAGAAGCGCAGAAAGATCGCCTGGCCGCTCAGCAGATACGGCAAGGGAGACGCGTGCGCCAGGATATTGCAGGCAATAAAATGCTGCGTGTAGATTGAAAATGGAGTCCCGCAGTTGTCAGCCGAAGAGAACAGAACACTGATCCAACGCGTTTTCGCGGAAGGTTTCAACCAGGGGAGACTGACTGTTGTAGACGAGGTGTTTGCGCCCAATTTTGTCGATCGCTCTACTCCCAGCCAACCTCCTGGCACTGAAGGAGTCAAGGAATATATCAGCGCTGTTCGCACAGGTTTTCCTGATATTGCTGTTACTATCGATGATCTGATCATCACAGAAGATAAGGTAGTGGTACGTACAACCTGGCGCGGTACTCACCTCGGTACATATGAAAACCGAGCCCCGACAGGTAGGCAGGTGACAAGAACTATGATCCAGATATTTCGTGTCGTCGATAGCAAGCTTTACGAAGAGTGGTCCGAAGGAAACAGCCTGGAACAGCAGTAAAACGAACAAAGCGATGGGCGGCACTCCGTGAGAATGCCGCCCATCGCTTTGTTCGTTTTACTGCTGTTCCTCTTCCCCTACACCATTGCCATCGAGTGTAACTTCTTCCGCCTCTACCATATCTTTTGTGAGAGACTCGTCACCATCCCCCTCTTCGTCGCTCCCGTTCTGCGCATCCAGCTTCTTACCATTCGTTGTCGCCACTGCCACGACAGCATCACCCTCGTCAAGATTCATCATACGTCGCCCCTGGATTGCGCGCCCTCCTCTGATAATGGTATCAACATCCATGCGAATGACGATACCGCTAGCCGAGATGATCATCAGGTCATTATCGTGCTCGTAGATGACGCGCGCTGTAGCGACTTTTCCCGTCTTCTCTGTCACTTTCAAGGTAATAACGCCATTTCCGCCACGGCTCTGCGTGGGGTAATCATCAATGGGGGTACACTTCCCATAACCGTGCTCGGTGACCACCAGCAGTTCGCTATCCTTCGGTGTCAGATTCAGTGAAACCACTTTATCGCTCTTACTGCCGAGGCGAATACCACGTACGCCTCCACTGGTGCGCGAGGCGGAACGCAGTTCCGCTACGGTGAAGCGTATGGCCTTGCCCTCGGTCGTAATCATCAGTACATCATCATCAGCACGCGCCAGCTTCGCGCCAATCAGTTCATCGTCCTCTTCCAGATCCATCGCGATAAAACCCGAGCGACGCACGACCTCAAATTCCTCCATTGCCGTCTTCTTGATTTCGCCCTTTTTTGTGGCAACGATCATGAAGTCTCGGCTGACGCCTTTAGGAACAGAGACGATGGCGGTCACACGCTCACGCTGTTCTATAGCGATCAGGTTAATGAGATGCTCTCCCTTGGCAGTACGGCTGGTATCAGGCAACTCGTACACTTTGAGCTGGTAGACGCGGCCACGATCAGTAAAAAAGAGCAGGCTATCGTGATTATGCGCGACCAGCAAATGACGTACCGCGTCATCTTCGCGCGTGGCCATACCTGTCTTGCCCCTGCCTCCTCTGCGCTGCGCGCGATAGGTACTGCTAGGGAGCCGCTTGATGTAGCCTTTTTCGGTCAGCGTCACTACAACTTCTTCATTAGGAATGAGGTCTTCGTCCTTAAACTCACCGGCTTCGGCTTCCCCAAGGTCGGTACGGCGGGCATCACCATATTTCTCTTTTAATTCCCGCAGATCTTCCTTGATGATTTTGCGAATCTCCTGGATGTCGTCCAACAACATGTGATAGTAATCGATGTTCTTCAAAACATCTTTCAGCTCTTCCTCGACCTTACCGCGTTCCAGGGCAGCCAGGCGAGCCAGGCGCATATCCAGAATGGCTTTGCCCTGTTCTTCCGAGAGGTTGAACTGGCGTTGCAGGTTGACCAGGGCATCCTCCGCTGCCTGGGATTGGCGAATGGTACTGATCACAGCATCCAGGTTATCGAGGGCAATTTTCAAGCCCTCCAGGATATGCTTGCGGGCCTCAGCTTTAGCAAGTTCATAGCGAGTGCGGCGCGTGATCACAATCTCACGATGATTGATATAATGCTGTAGAAAAGCCTTCAGTGTCAGGGTACGAGGCTGTTGTTCGACCAGTGCCAGCATATTCGTGTTAAAGGCGCTCTGCATCGCTGTATACTTGAACAGCGAATTGAGCACGCTGTCAGGGTTGGCATCGCGCTTGAGCTCGATGACCATGCGCATACCTTTGCGATCGGATTCGTCGCGAACCTCAGAGATGCCTTCAATTTTCCTATCGCGCGCTAACTCCGCGATCTTTCTTACCAGGTCGGCCTTATTGATCTGGTAAGGCAACTCCGTGACAATGATGCTCATACGCCCGCGTTCTGTCTCGAAGTGGGTGCGAGCACGAACAACAATGCGTCCACGTCCATTGGCGTAGGTGTTGCGGATACCCTCTCGTCCTTGAATAATCCCTCCTGTTGGGAAGTCCGGTCCTCGCACTATACGCGAAAGTTCTTCAGTCGTGGCATCCGGATGATCAACCAGGTAGATAACACCGTCGCATACCTCGTTGAGATTATGCGGTGGAATGTTTTAGCGCATCGCTGCAGGTGGATCGTCATCCTGAGAACCGAAATTGCCCTGCCCCAATACCAGTGGATAGCGCATTGACCAGGGTTGCGCCATGCGCACGAGCGAATCGTATACAGCTACATCCCCGTGCGGATGGTAACTTTTTAATACTTCACCAACGGTACCAGCACATTTACGAAATTGTTTCGTTGACTGCAATCCCATCTGGTCCATGGCGTATAATACACGCCGGTGTACCGGTTTCAGGCCATCGCGCACATCTGGCAGTGCCCGGCTAACGATAACACTCATCGAGTAGTCGAGATACGCGCCCGTCATTTGTTCTACAATACTGACCTGCTTAATATTGCCCAGTTCCATAATGAGTCCTCACCAAAAAATAGACATTGCCAGAAGGCGATATCAGTTGAAGTGCATAGATTTGTGGAGGGTCTTTGAGTAATTTTATTGAGCCTACCCATTCATATTATAGCATATTCGCACTTTCACCGCAATTAACTCTGTCCTCGATCCAGAGCCATTTTACTTCAGAAATTTCGATCATTTCCACGCCCTTGTTTGCCATACGTATCGTTGTCCTCTAGGTTTTGGAGGTTACCTGTGGTATCATTGAATACGAGAGAGATTTTCAGGAAATAAAGGTCTTTCAGAGCATCTAACCAGGAACCGCGGGGTGAGCAGCATTGTCCTTACCCATGCGAGTTGATTTTGATGCTGTATGGGGATGAAACGTATGACATGGCAACTAACGCCGCTGGAATGCTATGCTATTGCCATTGTCGCTTTTGGCGTAATCGGCTTTCTACGAGGATGGCGCCGCGAGGCTATTTCGCTAGCTTTTACGCTCACAGCCATCTTATTTCTGATTTTTGGCAAAGTGAGCCTGGCTCAATTCGTTTATGTCAACCTGCCACGTGCCATCACCACGCTGACTAGCGGGCACCAGAATCCCCAACCTGCTCCAACTATTAAAGTAGATGATCCAAAAATTGCTATTTCGACCAGCGTTGCCTTTCTGGTCCTCATTGCTTTAGGCTACCTTGTCAGCACAAAGGTCATGCCTAAACCGGCAACGACACCGGATCGACTGTGGGGCCTTATTCCCGGTATCATTTCGGGTTATGCCATACTCACCTTTTTCACTAACGCCTTAAACAAGTCGTTGTTGTTGCAGTTGAACATCAATCCCCCAAATCAAAACCTTATCGGCAGTTATCTACTGGTGGTCTTCATCGTAGTTGTCGTCGTAGTAATTCTGGCACTGATCTCAGCAAGTGCCAAAAAAAGTGGTGGGCGCGTCGCTAAAAAGCCATAAAAACGATCTCCGTTGTTGCTGTGATAGACAAAACGAGGTGACACGATGAGCAGCAAAGCAAATGGACAAAGAAAAAATACCAGTACGCCCGAGACGCCTTACGATGAGCTTTGGCGTTCGGGACGTTCTCGTTTTGGTGTGCAACACCTCCGCTTAGGCAGAGACAAGAAGTGGCATTTCGCCGGTCAGCAGCAGGATGAGACGGTCGTCAAAATCGTACGAGAACACTGGTGGTTCCTCGTGACGTCAGCCTTGCCGCTGATTGGCGCGCTAGTATTACTTCTCTTGATCGTCTGGGGGTCCGGTAAGTTACCAAACCCCATATGGTCTTTTCTTGAGATCATTGTGGTTGTCGCAATTTTTGGCGCCCTGGTGTGGTTTATCTGGAAAGATTTCGTCAAATGGTATTTGAATACGTACATCGTCACCAGTAAACGCATTGTTCATTCCCATGGCGTCTTGCAACCTGAACGCCAGTCAACACCGCTTGATAATGTGAAGCAGGTTGGCATGGACCTGGATACTGCCTGGGGCTTTCTCTTGCGCTATGGAACGGTCCACATTTACCTGGTTGGCGGCGATTTCATTATGGAAAATATACCGGACCCCAGAGCGATGAAAGACCTGATAGATGGCATTATTGAAAAAATAAGGGCCAGTAAGCCAAAAGAACAAAAGCCTCCAATGCCGGGTATCCCGCAGGTGGAAGAGGTAATCGTTGGGCTGGCGAAAGCGAAAGAACCGCCCCCGTTGGAAAACGCGGATGAGAAATATATCCTGCGCAGACCAGAGGGGCGCCTTGGCCCCAGGCGTTACTGGTGCTCTCCATCGGCATAATTTTTACGAACTACGCGGATGATGTGTACATTCTATCGAATAAACGTATGTTCGATATTCAGCGCCGCTTCATCTTTTTCTTTGAGAACCACAGGGAGCTTGAATATAAAAATATCAAGGATATCAAAGTCATAGTGCCCAACGTACTACAACGACTGCTCGATATCGGCGATGTCTATGTTGACATCTCTGGCGCACCCACTCTTATTCTGCCAACGATCGATCACCCTTTCTTTGTGCTGGATAAGATAAACGAGATAAAAACGCACGCCGCTAAAGCAGAGGGGCTAAAGAAGGATAACGACCTGAAGAAGGAACTGCATGACTGGTTCGGCAAGGTGGTGACGAGCCTGGTAGATTCGACACAAATGAAAGGCGCTCCAAACCTGGAAAATATGGACCTGTTAGAAGCTATGGGAGTAGCGAATGAGCTGGGCTTTCAGGTCAACGTATTTGGCGAGGAACCATCAACACGACCGGAAATTCCTCCAGGGCGTGTCATGCACCAGAATCCTCCTCCTGGCACGGTAATTCAACCGGGTGGCGAGATCCAGGTTGTTCTGAGTAGAAGAGCTACAACGGCTGACCTGATGGAGTTTTAAGGGACAGGCGTCGTAATCGCGCCGCTGGTAGATGCCTGTTCGGAAGAGGCCAGAGGTAATGTGAACAACAGGGCTGCACCGCTATTGGGAACGTTCTGGGCCCAAATTGTCCCCCCGTGCGCCTCAACGATAGCGCGCACAATCGCCAACCCCAACCCGCTTCCACCAGTCATTGCTTGACGGGAGGAATCGCCCCGGTAAAAACGGTCGAAGACACGTGGCAAGGCGCCGGTTGGGATACCTTCACCGCTATCGGCCACAGAAACCACCAGCTGGCTCCCATATTGAGCGGCATCGAAGGTTACGGTGCCTCCCGGCGGAGTATGGCGCAGAGCATTGTCACACAGGTTGGAGAAGACACGCATCAGCATATCCGGGTCAGCCTGGACAAGCGGTAGATGATAGGCAATGGCATTGAGCGGTTCTACATTCGCGCGCTCGAACTCGGTTGCCAGCACGGCCAGCACCTCGTCAACCAACGCGGCCAGGCGCACCGATTTCCATTGTGGTTGAATGCCTCTCATTCCCCCGGCCTCCACCTTTGCCATCAAATGCAGGTCTTTGACCAGGCGACGCAGTCGCAGCGTCTCGCGTACGATGATGCGCCCCGTCGCCTCGTAGTCTTCATAGTTCTGATTCACTCCATCCACCAGTGATTCACCCAGGCCCGCGATCGCCGTCAATGGCGTCGCCAGGTCATGTGTAATATTCATAATCAGCTCATGCCGCCACACCTCTTGTTGCCGTAGTTCATTGACGTCGTTCGCCAGTTTCGCAGCCATCTCATTAAAGCTGTTAGCAAGCTCTTCCAGTTCACCATGAGCATTTGTAGTGACGCGCGCATCATAATCCCCAGAAGAGAGCACGCGTGCTGCCTTTGTCAGCTTCGCCAATGGACGGGTAATCGTGCGCGAGAATAGGATTGCCGCCAGGGCTGCCAGCACAATGATGATAGCGGAGGCAACCAGGACGGATGCACCTACAGCCGCTATAAAAGGTGGAACAGTATTCTCAGCAGCGGCAAGAGGAGTCACAACCAGTACGCCAACCACCTGTCCGTCATTCTGCCCTCCCATAAAAATCGGCTGCACCACAAATGGACGTGGAACCAGGTGTGGGCCCCCACTACCCAGTTGACCCGTAGCAGTATTCCCTTGCTGGCTGGAAACTATGGCGCTGCGTAAACCCGCAAAATCACTCTGGCGGAGCGTGGGATCAGCAAGTGCTACAGCAAACGCGGTGAGGGTATTTCGAGCCAGTCCTAAGCGTGGAAAGACAGGTTGATTGCGGTGATTGAGCACAACGAGCAGGAATTGCTCACCCTGATAGCTCTGCTCTAAACCATTGTGAAATGTCTTGTCAGAAGCTCGCGCCAGGCCGAGTCTGCGTGAGTAATTCTCGCCAATTCTCTGCGCACTGTCAGCAGCGAAGTTGGTAAGCCGATTATTCTGGTCGATACTATAGTAGTGGACAATGGCGAAGATGACGGTTAGAGCTAGCAAGACCGTTGCGAGCATCACGACAAGCATCGATCCTAAGGCCAGTCGCCAACGTATACTTTGCCACCAGCGTATTCGCATTTCCTTCCCTCTTATTTTAACTTACAGGTGATCTTACTTTTACTTCAAAACGGTAACCGACACGCCAGACGGTGGTGATATATCGCTGTTCAGAATTCGCTTCGAGTTTTTTGCGCAGCGCGCTGATGTGGACATCAATCGTATGCCCATCGCCCAGGTAATCATAGCCCCATACCTTATTCATCAGTATTTCGCGGGTAAACACCCGTCCAGGGGATTGGGCAAGCAACACAAGCAGATCAAACTCTGTTGGAGTCAGCGCTATCTCGCTGCCGTTAACCTCGACACGGCGAGCAGGCAGATCAATGGTCAGTCCCGGGAAACGCAGGACTGTAGCCGCCTCTGAAGTAGGGGAGGAGGAAGATGGAGGTGACTCGCCTCCTTCGGAGTTCCCAACTCTCCTGAGGATGGCTCGCACTCTGCTTACCAGTTCACGCGGGCTAAATGGCTTGACAAGGTAGTCATCTGCACCCAAATCAAGTCCTTCGATACGGTCATCCTCACTCACACGCGCCGTTAACATGAGAATCGGAGTGTTTGACCACGCGCGAATCCTCCGGCAAACTTCGAAGCCATCGATAGCCGGCAGCATGATATCCAGGATGACTATGTCTGGATGCAGGCGCGCATGTAAGGCGAGTCCATCGGCGCCATCTTTTGCGACCGCGATCTCATAACCTGCATCCTTCAAGTAGAGACTGAGCAGGTGAATAATACCTTCTTCATCTTCAATAATAAGGACTTTTTTAGACATCTTCAGTTCTAATCTCCACCCTCTACAGCATCTTGTATCATCGTATAGTATCATACCATGAGCGCCTGCATTAGGGAGTACATCTGCGCTGCTTTTGCTAAATCTTGAGCAAATCTTGAAGTTTACAGGACAAATCCTTCACCTCTCGGTAGTATGATGTAAGCGTCACACAGAGGGTGTGACAAAAATAGCTCAATGAATGTAAGGAAGTAAGCGAGATACACATATGAAAAAACTCACTATATTCATCTTTGGCGGAGCGGCCCTGTTACTACTGGCGATCCTCTTCGGCGCTTTCTTCGCAGGTCCACTACTGGCTATGGCTAATGGTAGCCAGACTGCGGCGGGTACGCCTACTGCTACGAATCCCTACTGCCAGCAATACCTGCAGGACCTGGCACAGCGACTGAACGTCTCGGTCAGCACGCTGCAACAAGATAAACTTGCATCCATGGAAGATGTTTTGAACCAGCTTGTGAAAGATGGGAAATTGACTCAGTCTCAGGCGGACGCCATCAAGCAGCGCCTTACATCCCACCGCGCATGCAGCGGCAAGGGGTTCCATTGGCAACGTGCCATCATCAATCAGTTCCTGGCGAAGTATCGCTCTGACATGGCAAGCGATGTTGCCCAGGGGCTACATCTCAGCACAAACCAGCTTGTCACCGAGTTGAAGTCGGGCAAGAGCTTGAACAATATCGCGACCACACAACACGTCACCGCGGCGCAGTTGCACACCATTGTGACGAACGCGGTCCACGGCGCCCTCAATAAGGCGGTCAGCGCGGGCGACCTGACACAGGCTCAGTCAGACTCGATCTCGCAGTTCTTGCAAAAACACCCCCAGTTCCTGGATCACCTGCTGAACCGGCACTACGGTAAAAAAGGAACAGGGTCTTAAATAGCAACGAGTGAGGAAGCCAGGAAACAGCATACCACTTTCTTTCCTTCTTCCCTTCCCTCTCGTGCTAATGGAAAAGGTAGGTACAATCCCCTTTGTACCTACCTTTTCCATTTTTTTAGCTATAAGGGGTAACTAGCGCATTTCCCATGAGGTTTGTATCATTTGTATCACTTGTTTCACTTGTTTCAGTTGTATCGCTGTGTGAGCTCATGCCTCAAATGGGGAGATGTTCTAGGGCGCCTGCTCTTCCCGAAATGGTCTCTTGATTCTGCACTAGGACCTCTCCAGGAGTTCCAAAAGTACTCCATTGGTTCCCCTGGGATGAAGAAAGATGGCGCGCCCTTCGGCTGCATTGCGCGGCTGCGTATCCAGCACCGGCGCCCCTTTCTCCTGCATTTCCGCCAGCGCTGCATCGATATTTTCCACTTCCAGGCAAACGTGATGCAAGCCCTCCCCGCGTTTCTCTAAGAATTTTGTCA
>VBHS01000351.1 GCA_005881295.1 Chloroflexota bacterium | reverse complement strand
CCCTCAACTACGTGAAGCCGCTGCGTACTGCAAGCAGGCAGTTGATCGCGCCAGCGCCAGCCGTGCCTCCTGGCGGCGTGCACTATTTCCAGTATCCCACAGCCGAAGACTCCGCTATCTTGCTCCATCTACCGGATGGACGCTTTGTCGCCTATAGCGGGAAATGTACGCATCTTTCTTGTGCAGTCTACCATGATCAACAGAGTGGGAATCTGCTCTGCCCATGTCACGAAGGCGTGTTCGATTCCCGGACAGGTGCGCCCATTGCGGGTCCACCGCAGCGCCCATTGCCTAGAATCATCCTTAGCCAGGAGGGCAGTAACATCTATGCTGTCGAGGAGGTTCCGCAATGAGTATGGGTAATGGATATTACTTTCACGGCGAGAGCACGGCTGATGTTGAACGCACGCCCCCACCTGGCAGGGTAGCTATCGTACTTACTGGCCTCGCGATCGGTATTCTCTTGATGGGCATCCAGCTCTGGCTTTTGACCGTTGCCCTCGATCTCTACCTGTCCGGAGGGGGTCCCAGTGTCCTGGTTCTCACGCTCATATCCGGCCTGATCTTCCTGGGCGGCTTGTTCGTGTTGCGCCTGCTCGGTAGGCATCCACACCTTCGGTAGGAGGAAAGAAATATGGAACCAGAGACCCGGTCCAGCGGCACGGCAGCCCAAAAAGAGGAGCAAGAAAAGCCGTCGACTACGAGGGAGGGCGTCTCACGTTCGTATATCGATCGCGAGCACCCCATTGGTGGTCAGATGTCCGATATCGTGCGCGGCCTTTTCCTGCGTACGCGCCTTCCCTGGCTTCTTGAGCATCACGCGCGCATCCCCGTCCTCGCGCTTTTTAGCTTCGTCAATGGCTGTATCAGCATTGGGATAATGGCAGCCCTTGCCGTCGTCACACATTCGCCTTTCATCTTTCCCTCGCTTGGACCGACCGCCTTTCTCTTTTTCTACACGCCGACCGCGCCCAGCGCCTCTCCACGCAACACCATCATTGGCCATGCGATCGGAGTTGCTGCCGGCTACTTCAGCCTCGTCGTGACGGGATTAACTATGGCGGGTCCAGCTCTGGCCGTCGGTGTGACATGGCCTCGCGTCATCGCCGCCGCGCTCTCGTTGGGACTCACCTCCGGTTTAATGGTCCTGCTCAAGTCGCCGCACCCGCCTGCTGGAGCAACAACGCTCATCATCTCTCTCGGCATTTTGACAAAACCCTGGCAGCTCCTCCTGCTCATGGTAGCCGTCATACTACTTACCATACAAGCTTTCGTCATCAACCGCCTCGCCGGCATCCCATATCCTCTCTGGAATCCACCAGCCGAGCCTGCTGATCCCTCCGCCAACAAGCGAAAAAGCTAAACTTCATCTTGGCACCTTCATAGCGCGCTTTAGAACGCGGTGCGTAGCATCGGCGATGCCGGATGCACAACATTCCCGTGTTCACCGGCCGCAGTGAGCGTGCCGCCTGCGATAGCCAGTCCATCTTTCGTCGTGAACAGGGCCTCGTTCAACTGTCCGCCACTGCCGGGAGCGCTGGCCACCACAAACACGGGGAAGGCTTTGCCGTTGGTGAAAGAGGTCGAGATGTAGTCGCCAACCATGTTCCCACTCGTTGTAGTGGCCAACCATGCCAGGTTCATCGCAGAGGATGTAAGCGTGGTCTCCGTTGACCAGGTAGCCCCACCGTCGGTTGATGAAACGTAACCAACCTCCAGCTGGCAGGTCGCGGTAGTGCAGTTCGCGTCTGGATAATAGTAGAACGCCAGGGCCACGTGAGCGGAACTACCTGACGTGGCTTTATCGACAGCGATGCCGGGGATAAAATGGTCGATATTGCTGCCAACGGCATCGATGGGTACGCGCTGAGGCGCTGACCATGTTGCGCCATCGGTTGAGGTACTGATCACAATATCATTGGCGCTACAACTGTTTTCAAAACGGCAATCTTGCCAGGCAACATAGGCTTTCCCCGCACCATCGATCTCGGCTGAAGGAAGCGGCTCGGTACGTATACCGGCTACCTGGTGGTCCGTTTGAGGTGCGATGGTCACACTGCCGTTCCAACTGGCGCCGCCATTGGTAGAGGTGAAGGCCGCGATGCTTGAATTCGAACTCAGGAAAGGAACGATCACGGTACCGTTCGGTTGGACAAGGGGTTGTCCTCCCAGGCCGGAGACGTTATCCTGAGTTGCCTGTCCGGCGCTCCACGTGGCTCCTCCATCGCTCGAAGTGCTCATCTGCACCAGGTTGCCACTGGAGTTGATATCCCATTCAACATAGCAATGTCCATAATACGCGCTGGTGGATGTGTCGTCACACACAAGCCAATCCTTGTCAAAAAAGCCGCCGTTCGCATTTGCCACCACTACGGGGGGATTCCAGGTAAGTCCACCATTGGAAGAGGTGTTCACGATTACAGCGGCACCAACCGCTGTACCACTCCCGCTCGAAATGGCCAGAGAGGAGATCATCCACAGCTTGTGAGCGGCGTCATAGGACACCGAGGGATCGCTGACACGATCAAACTGGCCCGCGGGCGTTGCGAAGACTGTCGTGCCAGGCAAAAAGCCTTTTTGCCATGTCGCGCCATTGTCGGTGGAGGTTGCCCAGCCGATATTGGAGGCGCCGCCGTCATTAAAACGACCAACCTGGGTGGCCGCAACAATGGTCGCGCCATTGGAATAGCTATCCGGCTCGACCTCCGTCTGGTGCTGGCTTGTTGTATTGGTGTAGGGATCGCTGCTCAACTGCAAAAGGGCAACCCCTGGCGTGGCCGCAGTTACTGTAGATCTCAGCGCAATGGAAAATGTCAGTGTCAGTGCCAGGGTGGCAATAATAAGCCAGCGAAAGCGAGGGTGTGAGAGGAACAACATACGAAATAACTCCTTTTCCAACTATTTGTCGTTAAAAAAGAACGCTCGCTTAAAGCGTATTTGTTGCTCTATCTATGCTGGCCAGTTTTCGAGCTCTGGTTTCCCATTTATTGAAGCGTTCCTCGGAGCAAATTTGAGAAACAAAAGTCAAAATTGTATTTGAAGGGGACATTCTGTAACTTTTGGCATCCTTACGTACGTGAAGTACGTGATATAGTAAGAACGTCATAGAATTTTGCTTTGCTCCAGGGACAAAAGAACAAAAGTGACCTTGTTGAGAAGCGCTATCCCTCTCACCGGTTTGTGCATGAGTATTAGCCAGGTATGTTATCAGGAGGATGGAATTTACTATGAAAGTCAAAGATGTTATGACTACCTCGGTGATTACCGTCACCGAAGATCAGTCGAAGCAGCAAGCAGCCCGTTTGCTGTCCCAGCATCGTATCAGTGGTTTGCCCGTTGTCAACAATGAGCAAGCCGTCGTCGGGGTGGTGACCGAATTTGATATCATTGCTCGCGAGGGAAACACGGTCCGGGAGATCATGACTCGCGGCATCATCAGCGTGACCGCTGACACCGATCTGGAGGAAGCGGGCCGCATCCTCGTGAATCAGCGCATCAAGCGCCTGCTAGTGTTGGAGCAGGGGAAGCTGGTGGGTATCGTGAGCCGCGCCGACCTGGTCAAAGAGATCGCCCTGCGCTGGATGTGCAATGTGTGTGGGGAAGTGGTTCATAACGAGCGACTGCCCGAGAATTGCCCACGCTGCGGGGCAGAAGGAGTCGTTGCCATGGTTGAGCCCATGTCTCCTGGTTCCTGATGAGCCGGTGATGCTCGTTCTCTCGATTTTGTGTTCGTTCAAACTTGTTGCTAATATAGCAGAAAGAAACAGGAAGTACTATGGATACAAGGAAGCAAAAGCAATCGGATGGGCAGTCTGCCTCATCCGTGCGTGATCGCACCTCCGCGGCATTGCCTCAAGGAGAAGATCGCGACACTCTCATTAGCTACTATCACCAGATGTTGCTGATCCGCCACTTTGAAGAGAAAACCGGAGAGATGTACACCCGGGCTCGTATAGGTGGCTATTGCCATCTCAATCTCGGAGAAGAGGCCACGGTGGTCGGTTTCTGCGCTGGCCTGGAACCGGAAGATTACGTCTACACGAACTACCGAGAACACGGCTATGCCATCGGCCGTGGTATCCCGCCCAAAGCCGTCATGGCCGAGTTATTTGGTAAGGAAACGGGAGTCTCACGTGGGCGTGGTGGGTCGATGCACCTCTTTGACCTTGAACGTCACTTTATGGGTGGCTATGCCATCGTGGGTGGCCAGTTGCCGCTGGCAACCGGCGCCGGCTTTGCCCTCGCCTATCGTGGCTCCTCTGAGATCGTGGCCTGTCAAATGGGCGATGGCACCACCAATACAGGGGCCTTTCACGAATCACTCAATCTTGCCAGGATCTATAACCTGCCCGTCGTCTATTTTGTGGTAAATAATTTGTATGGCATGGGTCTTCGTGTCGAACAGGGGTCTGCCGTGAGCGAACTTTACCGCAAAGCGTGCGCCTATAACATGCAGAGCTGGCGCGTCGATGGCAACGATGTTCTGGCCGTCCGCGATGCGGTGCGCAAAGCGGCGGAGCTTGCTCGCGATCAGCATGAACCCAGCCTCCTTGAAGCCGTCAGCTATCGCTTCAGAGGCCACTCTGTCGTGGACCCGGACCGCTACCGGGATAAAGAGGAAGTCCAGCATGGACGCGACGAGGATCCCGTCAGAGCTTTCGCATCACGGCTTCTCGCGGCAGGGGTGCTGGATGAGCAAAGCCTCCAGGAGATCGATGCGCAGGTACAGCGAGAGGTAGATGAAGCTGTCAAGTTTGCTGACGAGAGCCCCGATCCGTCGGTGGAGCAATTCATGCAGGGACTTGAGGAGTATGTCTATGCTCCTGACACTCCAGAGCGGAAAGGGAACTAATGATGGCAGAGATTACTTATCGACAGGCGCTGCATGATACGCTGCGCGAGGAACTCCTGCGCGATGAAAACGTGTTATTGGTGGGTGAGGAGATTGGTGTCTTCGAGGGATCGTATAAAATCACGGCTGGGCTCTTGAAGGAATTTGGCCCTAAACGCGTGGTGGATACGCCGATTGTCGAAAATGGCTTTGTCGGTATGGCCACAGGAGCTGCCATGCTCGGGTTGCGCCCGATCGTGGAGATTATGACGATCAATTTCATCGTGCTG
>VBHS01000350.1 GCA_005881295.1 Chloroflexota bacterium | reverse complement strand
CACGGCGAAAATGAGCCAAACTTCTTGTGGTTTTTCAGCATTTTGTGTGCGCATGCAGTACTTTACGTTGCAGTATCCTTATGGGGAAAGATGTGTCGTCAAATTTCGGTTCTATCTGTCTTCTCTGCCAGCGTGTACCTGTCAACAATGATAGAGATCACACACAATATTGACTACAGTTACTAATGCACATAGTCTGGCAAGATGTAAGTATACTACCTGTTTGTGAAGATGTCAAGAGCAAATTTGCGTTTTTCAAAAATTTGCGCTGAAAAAAGCACGAAATTCGTTCTTTTTCACTCAGATAAGTACGGCAGAGCGCTGCGCCTCCATCAGGGCAAGCTCGATCTCCTCACCTAAGCGTGGATTCCAGAGGCGCTGCGTGCCATCCCACCGTTCGCGCAACAGGTTGAGCAGGTCACGTTGATCATCCAGTTCAAGAATGTTGAGATTGATCATGGACTCCGGCGCATCGGGATAGATGATAGTCAGCACAAAGCGATCAATGGAAAGAGTTGCATTGGTCGTGAGGTGATATGTTTGTGGAGAGCCCATTTTCCTGCAGAAAGAGATACTTCCAACGATCCCAACGACAATAAAAGAGAGAAAGGGCACAGTGAGCGCCAGCCCTGCCAGGCCGAGCACGAGAGTTACTCCGGAAGCCAGAACGGCCAGCTCAGGGGATGGCAGATGCACAGTCCAGGCGAGCAACACCTCCGGGATTAACCCGACCAACGCCGTGAGAAAACATGTCAGAGCAGTACTGATATACCAGAAAATACTGGAGAGGTTTTCATGCGAGAGATCGCGGACGATAAGGGCGGAATCGCTGACAACAATCATCTCTTTGCGATAGCCAGTGTGCAAGGCGTGCAGAAAGCGGATAATGAACACACATCCCCCCAGAGAGATGAAGGTAATATAGCAGCATAGAGCTAGGAGAACGTCTTGCCATTTCAAATAAAATGTGAAGGTATGCGCATACGTTGAAAATAAGCGCAGTCCAAGTAGAACTGCGACGAGGCCAGAGAGTAGAAAGCTGCTGAGTAGCAGCAATGCCATCAGGCTGGTACGTATATATGCTGCTCGTCCAAGGCGAAACCGATAAGTATTGGGAGCAGACTCTTTCATAAACCACCCGAATTTCTTAAATGCTTTTTTGTTTTCGTATTACTCTATGACCTATATGCTATACGAATCAATTGATGGAAAAGGTTGCATCTAGTTCTTATGAATATGGGAATATGAGTGGCGAATACATGAACAATCCATTATGAACATTAACAAATGAATCCGGATAGCGGACCATCCACGCAGGGCCGATCAATCGGCGGTGTGCGCGATCAATCGGCACCTACGGGTGTCCGGATTCATTTGTTAATGTGCATTATGGATGGAGGCTATTCCTGAGGTCTTCAAAAAGGCTGGTTTGCAAATATCTCTCGGCGGCACTAGGAAAAATGGTGACGATGACCTTACCGCGATTTTCTTCTTTGCGCGCCTCCTGTAAAGCTGCCCAGGCGACGGCTCCACTACTGATACCAACGGAGAGACCTTCTTGCTCCATAAGACGAATGGCTGTAGCTATGGCGTCCTGGTCGGTGACGGGAACAACCGAGTCGATGAGGTCCACTCTCAACGTGTCTGGCTTGAAACCGGCTCCGAGACCTTCGATGCGATGGGGGCCGGGTCGACCACCTGATAAGACTGCACACGATGCTGGTTCGACGGCGATGACTTCGAGGGAAGGTTTACGCATGCGCAGTCCCTCTGCGACACCAGTCAGGGTACCTCCAGTGCCGACGCCAATCACAACCATATCGACGGCTCCGGCTGTCTCTTCCCAGAGCTCCACGGCCGTTCCCTCTCGATGAGCACGTGGGTTGGCTTGATTGTAGAACTGTTGCGGATACCAGGTGTTCGGGAGTGTAGTCCGCAGTTCAATGACCTTGTTAATAGCACCCCTCATGCCCTGGTTACCGGGCGTAAGGAGAATCTTCGCGCCAAACCGCTGAATGAGAAGACGCCGCTCCAGGGAGATGGTGTCCGGCATAGTAAGGATACATTGGTACCCGCGAGCAGCAGCCATCCATGCAAGAGAGATCCCCATATTGCCGCTCGTGGGTTCGGTGATGATACCTCCTGGAGGTAACAATCCCTGTGATTCCGCCTCACAGATCATTTGCCAGGCAACGCGGTCCTTGATGCTGCAACCTGGACTAAACATTTCTAGCTTGGCGAGTACGGTGGCATCGAGACCAGAGGCCACCCGCTTTAACTCTACGATAGGAGTGCGGCCGATGAGTTTGGTCACATCTTTTGCCCAGTGGGCCATAGCTCTTCACCTGTCGTTTTCCGATCAAAACGGGCATGATACAGGACGAGGTACCAGCCACGCTACCTCTACACTTCCTGGAATGGTAACAGGGCTCGAATCATGCGCAGAAGTTCTTCCATCTCAAAAGGTTTCCGAAGCAGAAGGCCCGTTTGTAACCCCATGCGATGCAATTCCCAGTCGTGGCTACCAGTGATAACGATGATAGGCGTGTTTTTTGTATTGCTGTGCCCACGCAAGATTTTATAAAGAGATGCGCCATCCAGGTTAGGTAAGCCGACATCTAATAAAATAAGGTCCGCTCGCAACTCTGGCAGGGTGGTCCTGGCTTCTTGTCCGTCGGAAAAAATATGTAGCCGCCAGTCACCAGCACATCCTAGCATATCACGGAACATGCCTGCTAATGCCGCATCATCTTCTACAATAGCTATCAACATTTCAGTACTGGATGTGGGCACTTGAAAGCGAGCCCCTGCATCTGCATTATCCACTTGCGACCACCCCTATCTCGTTACAGCCCTTCTGTGATCACGTCCTGAGCGCCCTCCAGGAGCTTTGCTCTATGATTAGATGTAGTACATCGTCTCCAAGACACCAGTTTGATGTTTTTGAGCCAGTTCCTCGATGGTAGTTGAGGTAAGTATGTGCTGTGTCATCTCGTCAATCTGTTGCCAGACTGTGCGTAAGGCACACCCCGGTGAAAGCTTGCAAAAATCAGGGTTGGGTAGGCATTCCATTGGTGGGACATAGCCCTCAAGGGCCTGCATGACCTGGGCCATAGAAATCTGAGAGGGTGGTTTTGCCAGCATATGCCCGCCTTTCGGGCCCCGAACACTTTTCACTAACCCTTCTTTGCGCAATGCCATCAAAATCTGGTCAAGGTACTGTTCTGGAATATACTGCCGCCGCGCAATGTCAGCGCTCTCAATTGGCCCCTGCCCATAGTATGCTGCCATATCAAGCATGGCTCGTAAACCATAATCACCTTTCATTGTAAGTTTCATAATGATGACCTTTCCAGCAGGGCTACCAATACAGGCCAAAAAGAAGCTTTAACCAGTACCCACCCAGGACATCTGCATGTCAATGATGTCTCTATCAGGATATATCAGCATAGAAAGTCTGTCAATGGTTCGGCTCCACCAAGCCAGGGCTTTTTGGAGCTGTATAGACTAACACGAGCTCAACACCTATCAAGCAATCGCCTGCTTGACGATGATACTGACGGCAAGCATGGTAGTTACATCCATTGAATCTGGGTGGCCGCGAACTTCTACCAACTCCCCAACCTTCAAATCGCGAAAAGTGGCCGACCCGTTTTGAATAGTGTATTTCGTTTTGTCGTTCACATTGACGGTGATGGTTTTCTTTTGATTGGCCAGGACTATCACGAATGTTTGATTTCCCAGAGATTGAATAGTTCCTATGAATCTCTGGGCACTGCTGATGATCGTAGGAGCGGCCTGAGTTGGTGTTGTTGAGAAGGTTGATTGTGACGATTGAGAGGTATCAGGTAGAAGCACGGCGAGGGTATAGACGGACACTCCTACCAATAGTATTAGCAGGATGCCAATAATAATCAGTAACCGTTTGATAGTCATCTAGTACTCCCGATATTTGTAATTGCTTTTGGTCCTCGCCTCGCAGTAAGAAAGAAACCCAGGTCTATTGTAATACGTATTCTGCGGATTGTCTAACAAACTGGCTATAAGGTCAAGGTTTTCTATGGCCTGTCACAGGCCTGTAATCAATACGTATTTGAAGATGAGGTGAACGCCTGAGATTAATTTCTGCTGAGAAAAGGGTGAGGGTAGAGTATTTCCTTGCACTTAGCTGAAGGGATAAATATAATGAATGAATGAATATCTTGAAATGTATAGCGGAGTATATTTATCCTTGAATGGCTTTACAAACTATCATCCTGATGGAAAAGGGGAATGATGTTATGCAACAAGATGCAATCGGAAGAAGCAACCTACCATCAACTTCCGGTGAGCGGATGGAAGATAACGCACAGGGGAATGAAAAAATCGAAACGCGTCAAGCAAGCTTAGCTGAAACCCCTTACGAGCAAAAACCAGACTTATCAAAGGTACTGGTGATTGAGGACGAAGAAAATATTATCGAACTGATCAAACTAGGTTTACGTTATGAAGGCTTCCAGGTAGAAGCTGTTTCAGATGGACTGGAAGGGTTGTCAGCGGCGCAGCGCATTAGCCCTGATATAGTGATCCTGGATCTTGGGCTACCACCCGGCAGCATTGATGGACTGGAGGTGTGCAGGCGTTTGCGCATCAACCCGACGACGCAGGATGTGCCAGTGTTGATGCTGACCGCGAGGGGCGATGTGGAAGACCGGGTGGTTGGCTTGAAGACCGGCGCAGATGACTACCTGACAAAACCTTTTAGCTTTGAAGAACTTGTGGCCCGCATCCAGGCTATTCTCCGCCGCCAGCACCGCTCTTCTGGCACTGCATATGGTGACGGTACGAGCGAACGAGAGGGACAGGTACTACAATTCGGCGATTTGCGGCTGAATATGACGACGCGCGAGGTGACGCGGGCAGGCCGCCTGATCGAGCTGACCGCCACCGAATACAATCTGCTCCACCTGTTCATGAGCCACCCACGTCAGGTCCTTGATCGCCAGACAATACTGAATAAGGTCTGGGGCTATGACTTTCTGGGTGAAACCAATATCATAGAAGTTTACGTGCGATATCTGAGAGAGAAAATCGAAGATACACCGAGTACGCCTCGTTTGATTCAAACGGTACGTGGGGTAGGGTATGTCTTAAAAGGTTGACAGTACGATAGTGAGGATCGCCATATCGTCTCAACCGAAGTTCAGCGTCAGGGAAGATGTGAAGCGCCTGCACCCCAACGACAGTAACAGATTTTCTCTCAGCATGGATTCTTTGAGAATAAACGAGGACATCATCAATGCCTACCGAATTGAAAAATGCAACAACTGAGGTGCATTACGAAGATAGAGGAAATGAAGGAAGTGAGAATACTAATCCTTACAGTTCCTGGCGTCGTCGTCCGCTCTCAAGCTTACGCTGGCAATTGGGGTTTGTCTATAGCTTACTCATCTGCACATTGCTGATTCTTTTCAGTTTATGGACCACCTATGCTATCTCACATACAACTGCGCAGAGCGTTTTGTTTTTCAGCCTTCAGGTTGCAGTGTTCGTACTGATCGCAGTTGGCATCTTCATCCTCTTCTTCCTGACCAATTTGTTACTACGTCCGCTGAGGAGAATGTCAGATGCAGCTCAGGCGATCACCCTGGGTGATTTACAGCAGCGAGAACGCCTTCAGCCTCTCATGAAGGGTGATGATGAGGTGAGTAAGATCGCCTCCAGTTTGACTATTATGGGCGAACAACTCGAACAGGCGTCACAGTCACAGCGATCTTCAGAGCAGCGTTTCCGCCGCTTGATCTCCGATGCTTCCCACCAGTTGCGCACCCCGTTGACCTCCATACGAGGCTTTACAGAGGTACTGATGCGAGGAGCGAAAGATGACCCGGAGACAGCGAACCGCGTTCTCAAGCTCATTAAGAGTGAAGCTGAACGCATGACACGCCTGGTGAATGATTTGTTAACGCTGGCCCATTTCGATGTTGAGCAAGATATCGAAAAACAGTATGTCGACCTGGTTGACATAGCAGTTGAAGGCGTGGAGCAGGCAAAAGTACTGGTGACAGATGATCGAAAGATAACGATTTACTTTGCGACGCACGAGCGGCTAGGAGTCAGAGCAAACGCTGACCATCTCAAACAAGTGTTACATATTCTGTTTGACAATGCCCTCAAATATGGTCGGCCAGCGCCCGAAGGCTGGGTTCGTCTTCAACTCGATCAGCAGGATGGTCACGCGCTTATACAAGTTATCGACAACGGCAAGGGCATCCACGCGGATGATCTCCCCCATATTTTCGATCGCTTCTACCGCGGCGAGCATATGCCTATCCACGAAGCTCCCTGGAAGATTCCTCAAGGTACAGGGCTTGGCCTCTCTATTGCCAGAGCTATTGTGATGGCGCACAAAGGAAGTATCACTGTGCTGAGTACGCCCGATACTGAGACTATCTTCACGGTAAAACTGCCGAGGATTGCTGAGTAAAGAATCTTTCCTATATAATTGACCACCCTCCACATGCGTGATACACTGCGATAAAATGAAGAATAGAACAGCATATTGGGTACCTAAACATGCTGAAAGCCAGGGAGGGCGCTATGTGGACCTCAACATTAGAACTCAACCCGTCACACGTTATACCTACGAAACTTCTGGGACTTATCTGGCGCGGAGCTTACTTTTCTTCTTTCGCTCCCCTACAAGTGCAAAATCTACCACGACAACCACTTCCTGCATCCAACTGGGTGCGCGTGCGCAATTCTCTCGCGGGTATCTGCGGCAGCGATCTGCAACTGATCTTTGTTGATGGAGATTACTCGGTTGCGCCCGTGGCCCTTCCCAATCACAACCGCTCCTATCCGGGCCACGAGGTTGTTGGAGAAGTTATCGAAGTTGGCGATGATGTACGCCATTTACATGTCGGCGACCGTGTCGTACTGCAATATGGGCCCAACTGCATTACCGCTGGCGTACAAGAGCCTTGCCGCTCTTGCGCTTCTGGTCACTATGACCTTTGCGAATATGGTGAACTCCCTGGTCCACAACCCATAGGAGGCGGCTGGAGTGAGGAGATGTTGCTGCATGAACAACAGCTCTTCCGCTTACCGACCGACATCAATGATATGCAGGGGGTACTATTAGAACCATCCGCCGTTGCTGTCCATGCTGTCTTACGCCATGTTCCCCAGGGACAAGATCGCGTACTTATTATAGGTGCTGGAACAATCGGCTTGCTCATCTTACAGGTCGTTCGCACTCTCGCACCCGATGCTGAAGTCAGTGTAATGGCACGTCACGCGTTTCAGATCGAGCAGGCGGCACGGCTAGGGGCGCATATCATTTATCCGAAGGACAGTTATAGGGAAGTGCAACGAGCCACCGGGGCGAAACTCTACCGGGGCATGTGGGGCAACAAGATGTTGCTGGGCGGCTACGATGTTATCTACGACTCCGTTGGCAATACTCAAACCACTCACGACTCTCTCAGGTGGGCACGAGCTGGTTCAACCGTGGTCATGGTTGGCCTCAATCTTCACCGTATGCAGCTTGACCTCACGCCGATCTGGTACCAGGAAATCAACCTTATTGGTACGATGGGTCACAGCATAGAGACCTGGCCTATCGACTCCTCAGAAAGAAAGTCTACCTTTGAGGTGACCACGGCTTTGATACAGAATAAGAAGATATTTCCCGACAAGCTGATTACGCATAGTTTTCCACTTAACAGCTATCGAGATGCTCTGATGACAGCGGCCGATAAGGACCGCAATCACGCTATCAAGGTGGTCTTTGACTACTCGAAACAGCCGCCATCGGTCGTTCCGAATGTGCGTGCCGCTGGGCGCCAGCGCCAGCGAGTCACTACAATCCCTGTTGATTCTCGCCCATCGCAGCCACTGGTGCCCAGGAGAGAGGAAGAAGCACTATACAGGGAGCCGACGGAGGTGCCTATTCAAGACGTTCCCACTGCAGATATGCCAACAGCGCCAACGCGAGTTCCAGTTGGCGAGGTTGATGCTGGCGCCACTGATCGAGTCCCTGTGATCGATACTAGCGAAGAGTACGATGAGAGCGATACTATTGTGGTGTCCATTCCAAAGTATGCTCATTCTACCAGGGGAACTCAATCCAGCGATCCCACGATTACCGGGCAAGAGGAGGATAAAGCCTTTGATAGCGCTGCTTCTCCAGCTGAAACTGAAGTAGCTCAGGAGCAGTTGACTCCACAAGAGGAAAGTTTCGCTTTCGATAATGACTCCTTACCGGCTGAAACTGAAGACGTACAAGAACATCTGACTGTGCAAGAAGAGAGTTTTGCTTTCGATAGCGCCGCCTCTCCGGCAGAAGCAGGACAGGAGCAGCAGGTTCCACAAGAGGAACCTGTGGCAGAGATGGATGAACCCACTGCACTGGCTGAATCACCTGCCTCCGAGATGGGCGAAATGGATGAAACATGGGTGCGATCGTATTCTCTCCTTGACACTGATGAGGAATCTGTGTGGCTTCAACCTCTTCCTCCTTCACAACCTGTGGAGGAACCGACGTGGCTACAATCTGTTACTGACCCGCATACTGACGTGGAACAACCTGCATGGCTGCAGTCGCTTGCCCCTTCTCAAACCCGCGAGAGCGAGGAACACACTCCTGCCAATGAGAGTGAGGAACATACGCTGTTTTCTGCCTCCAGCTATACAGACGAGGAGGACCCTGGCGTAGAGCTTACTGCTCCTGCATCCGATGATGGAGACAACGAATCTCCGGAGACCATTATTGTCTCATCCCCGAAACGGCATCGCTCAAAGCGCAAAAGGAACGAAATGAAAAAGGCACGCCTGCAAATGGTACCTGAAGAGGAGAGCGATCAATCAGAGCCGATCACACCCGAAAATATCAGCAAAGGCAACGATGAGGAGCCTGCATGACGATCAATGATGAACGTCGCACTATGCCGGTACAACAGAATCAACAGCCGTATGTATACAGGGCAGCTCCCCCGCTTCCGCCTCCTCCAATGCGGCGATCAAAAGGTGGCGGCCCGACCATAGCTATAGTTGCCACACTGGTACTCCTGGCCATCCTGGTCATACTCGGTGTTTTCTTTGAGCAGCACCTGGCAGCTACTCCAGGTATCGCTAGCGCTCAAACGCCGCCAGCACAAAGTAACGAGCATCCTGGCCAATTTGTACAGCTCCCATTGAGCCCTACTCAGATCGATGCGCTCAGACATCTCAGTAGCCATATGCAGTATAAGCAACTTGCCAGTATGTATGTTGCGCGCATGAGCCTCGACGTGGAACTGGGTCAACTGATCATGGTCGAATACACTGACACCACCTATTCGTCAGACCTGGACACGATGGTCAACCAGCTCCACGCAGGTGGCGTTATCATGTACGAATTCCAGATGAACACCTTCAATCAGACCAAGAATGACATTGCTGAAATGCAAAAGCGAGCTACCTTCCCGCTGCTCATCTCGACTGACGAAGAGGGTGGTCCATATGTCCACCGGCTATCGCACATTTATGGTAACCGTATATCTGCTACAGACATTTACAACACGGGCAATCCCGGCGTGGCAACTCAACAGGGACACAAGGCAGCGCATGATTTGGCGTCGCTTGGTATCAACGAAAACCTGGCACCTGATGTAGATGTCAACCTTGTGAACGGCTATGACATGGTGACGCGCACCTTTGGAAACGATCCAGCGTCGGTAATCAAATTCGCGGGAGCGTATATGCGCGCGATGCAAAGTGATGGAGTGGTTGCTTGTATCAAACACTATCCTGGGCTGGGAGACGCCGTCAGCGACGCTCATACAAGCTTGCCCGTCGTCAATCGAAGCAGGCAGCAGATTTATGATGTCGAGCTGGCGCCCTTCAAAGCCTTTATTCAATCGCAGAATAAACTGGATAATCCCGGCATGATTATGCCAACCGACGTACTTATGCCGGCGATAGACCCCGTCTATCCAGCTGAACTTTCACACATCTTTATGACGGATATCCTGCGCAAGGAGTTCGGCTATGATGGTGTCGTACTCACCGATGCGCTTTACATGCAAGGCATTACACAGAAGTGGAGTATGCCGGAGGCCGTACCGCCGCAGTGATGATGCAGGCCGTTAATGGCTGTTGCACGTGCGGTGGATGATGACCATGGTCTATGGACTGAAAAAGCCGGGTTAAAGGATCGTAGGGAGGGATCACATCTTGTCGTGCTGTAAGCGCTCAATGATGCCTTTGAGTCTGCGTGTTTCAGAGATATGCTGATCTTGCAAGCGCTGCATTTCCTGTTCCATCTGTTGCTGTACCTGCTCCAGGCGCTCCCTGTTCTCAATCTGCATCTGCTCTATCAGGTTTCTCATATGCAGGATTGTTTCGACGCCCGCAAGGTTGACGCCAAGGTCCTGCATCAAGTTGCGAATCTGTATGACGCGCTCGATATCACTGTCAGAGTAGAGACGGGGACTGTGAGGACTATTGCCTTTGCGGGCAGGAGAGATCAATCCCAGT
>VBHS01000349.1 GCA_005881295.1 Chloroflexota bacterium | reverse complement strand
AATCAAGACGTTCAAGAGCTTTTCTGGAGGTAATTTTACGAGCGTGCCAGAAAACGATAACAACCCATCCATCTTCAAATACTGTTCTAGAATAGGCAAAATCCTATTACTGTTCCAAAATAGGCTGAGGCGTTTTTAATTCCTGCATCACGCTACGAGCCTCAGCAATCACTCGACGCAGTGATGCCTCCATGTTGGCAGTTTCTGCTGCGCTAAGTTGCACATTCCCATCTACCGAGTTGCGCATCAGCAATGTGCTTAATTGCAACAGTATTGTGCTAAGTTCTTGCATAAGCCCGTCATGAAGTTCACGGCTCAAAGATAAACGTTCAGATTGAATACCTCTGGCTAATTCCTGGGAATAGCGACGTAAAAGCATATCAAGCTTATGTTGAATACTTAGCAGTTCGTACTTGCTTTGTTCATAGCTTTTTGCGTAACGGCTAATACGCTCTACAAACAAGGGCGTCGTGCAGGATACGATCGCGAACTCTAGGAGTAAAAGGAACGGGCTCCCAAGTATACATGCACATAATACCGCCAGGATTACACAAAAATCGGCAATGCAAAGCATAACTATACCAATGGGACGCGACTTATGCTTGCTAGCAAATATCAACCCTAGAAGAAGTGATAGAATGATTGCTATTAAGCTCAAAATAGTAATTATCCAATGTAGGAGGATAAAACTAAGTGGGGAAGGTGAAGTTATCGCGTTTATTCTCATACCTACTAACCCAACTGCCAGCAGCAGAGCGGCTTTGAGAATAACATAGATGGCAAGCAAACGAAAACGTGCAAGCCATACGAAATCCGATGGACCTGCTTGCTTGCTCCATATTCGCGCTAGGATGGAAAGCAACATTCGAAAATTGAGTAATGCTTTTTGCATACCACTCCGCCCTTATGAGCATGCATGAGGTTGCGAAAACGTGTGCGCAACAACACTGGAGCATTACACACGATTATCCCGGTCGTTAGCTGACCGCAGAACGACTATTTTGATCTTCATCTCTGCCTTGCTATACTATAACCTACTTGTGTAGAAATGTCAAATCTTGAAGCGAATCAATAAGTGATGGAATATGACAGTGAGATTCCTTCATCATACATCACTTTCACCGATGTAGATGGTGCACTCACAACTCACAACAATTGATTGATGCATATGAGAGAGCCATTAGATTGTGCCCAGCTACTCCACGTAGCTGGACACAATTCGTTACACGCCTACAGTGGCCGCTCAACAGCCACTGTAGCATATTTTGTGGTTGCGTCGACCACTTTATGCAATTGTTCAGTGGTGAGTTCTGGGTACATTGGGAGAGATACTATATTCTCGGTTACGGCCTCCGTCACAGGTAGCATTCCACGTACAAAGCCGTAGGTTGTACATGCCGGTTGAAGATGAATAGGTATCGGGTAATGTATTCCCGTGGCTATTCCTTCCTGTGCTAAGATCTGGCGAAAAAGATCGCGTTCCCGTACCTGCACGACATAGACATAAAAAACGTGTGTCCCCCCGGATCTGACGACAGGAAGTGCCTCTACCAGGTTTTTAAGTTGTTCAGTATAAGTTTGCGCGTGCAACTGCCGCGCAGTATTCCATTGATCCAGGTGGGCGAGCTTTACGCGCAGTACAGCAGCCTGAATTTCGTCCGGGCGAGCATTGACACCAAGGATTTCATGACGGTAGCGCTCTCGTGAGCCGTGATCACGCAACATGCGCAACTTGTCAGCCAGTATCTCATTGTTAGTGACACAGATACCAGCCTCACCATAAGCACCCAGATTTTTGCTGTAGTAGAGGCTAAAACAGCCAATATCGCCGAAACTTCCCACACGCTTTCCCTGGTATGTGGCACCATGTGCCTGTGAAGCGTCTTCTATGACCAGTAGCTCGTGAGCCCGTGCAAACTCTAAGACGGGTTGCATTTCGACTGGATAACCGTATAAATGGACAGGAATAATAGCACGAGTGCGTGATGTAAGCACACTACCCAGCTGTTGCCAATCCATGGTGTATGTCTCTGGATCGATATCAACAAAGACGGGAGTGGCTCCCACCAGGGCTATCGCCTCCACTGTCGCAATAAAGGTATTTGCGACGGTAATCACTTCATCCCCATCTCCAATATCACACGCCCGCAATGCCAGTGCGAGCGCATCTGTGCCTGTAGCTACCCCCACTCCATAACGACAGTCGCAATAGGTCGCAAAATCTCGCTCGAATGCCTGGGTCTGAGGGCCAAGAAATAACTGCATGCTTTCAAGCGTTTCTTCGATAGCCGACAACACATCTTGCTTGATCGTCCTGTATTGTGCTTGTAAGTCTACGAGAGGTATCTGCATGTGAAACATAGCTCCTTAATACCAATAGTTGCTTCCAAAAACTGGAGTGAAAAATACACCCCGCGATAGTGTACAAGAAACGATCAAAAGTAACAAGATTAAAGGTTTATAGTTTATAATGCCTGGTCCAACTGACCGGCGGTGGGCTCTGCTCAGCAGAACCAGGATTCGGTGAGGTGAGGTAAGACCCTTGGACTACCATACTCTTGCACTGCTTCTACCACGTCCACATCTTTTCCTGAGATCGCCAGCGCCATAGCTTTGATATGGAAGAATGTTTCGATTGGGCTGGCTTTCGCGCGTTCGGCTCTTTCTACTAATGCGGCAACCTTCTCGTACAGTGCGTCCATGCGGCTATCGGGATGCCGCCAGCGGTACGTGAAAGCAGCAGAATCGAGTTCTCCTAACCATTGTGGGCTATCTACTGTATCAAGCAATGCCGAGCCGGGAGGTACCAGCAGACGTATCGAAAAGTGAACGGGATCAATCTGTTCGATGAGTCTCCGCTCTTCAAAAAAGTTCAGCAGTGTGATATAGCTCTCCAATGTTTCCCAGGGCGAGAAAGGCATCAGCGAGGGGCGCAAGGGAATTCCCACCTGTGCCATCAGTTCAATGGCTTCGGCTACGTCTGCACTAGTATGGCCTTTGTCAAGATGGCGAAGGACATTGTCATTGAGGGATTCCACGGCAGATACAATGAAGGCGCAACCCAGGCTCTTCAATTCTGGGAGCAGGTGTCGATGCTTTAGCAGGTGCTCTATTTTGATTGTAGCATCAAAAGTGATACCTGGGAACTCCTGGTGAAGTGCGCGGGTAATACGCATGGCGTGACCGGGACCATTGAAGAAGTCTGGATCACCAAATGTAATGTGACCTACTCCCTGCTTTACCTGTGTGCGGATATCAGCCAGCACGATCTCTACTGGTACGGCAAAGAAGCGCCCATGATAGATGGGAGTAATGGGGCAGTGCAGGCATGTGTGTTTACAACCACGAGTAGTTTCAGTATAACCAGCCAATGATGCTACCCCGTTTGTCTCTAACCTTGCATAGTGATCAGGAGAAGGCAGATCCAGACGTACTGGCGCTATGAAAGAAGTCCGCTTGATCCAGGGACCGCTTTTGAATTGCCGGGTGGCGACCCCTGCAATGCTCTCAGTTTTACCCTGTTCAACTGCAGCGACATAATTGAGGAATGGCCCTTCATATTCCCCCCCAATGGCTGCATCGATCGTATCTAGTAACAGATAGTCAGCGTTGAGAAGGGCATAGAGACCATAGAAACAGATTGATGCAGATGGGTTGATTGAACGCACGCGCAGCGCGACCTGTTGTCCCAGGCGTAATGCGGTATGCATCGGTACAGAAATAGCGACTAATCGTGCTCGACTGATTGCTACTTCTGTCAGTGTTTCAACAGCAGTATCCACGGTTGCAGGCGCATATCCAGCCTGCTGAAGCATGGCACATAAAGAGGCGAGATGAAAGGGCTGATGGCCCAATTCATAGCAAGAAATGAGCAGGATATCGCCAGGAGCTCTCATTTTTTACGAGGTGCTCCACCGCCGCCTTTGCTGCTCGGTGGTCCACCTTTTGCGCCAGCTCCTGCTGGCTCTGGAGCATCCGTACTTTCTGTCTCCGGTACCCAGCCCTCTGGCATTTTTGCCTCCTGGCCGAAGAAGAATTCTTCCATTTGCTCACGCAGCAATTTACGAGCTTCGGGATCAGCCATGTTCAAGCCGTAGTGGTTGATGATGAGCGTGCTCTGCGCGGGCCACATATCGTAAGCCTGTTTTGATATATTCTCATAGATGCGTTTACCCAACTCTCCTGGAAAGGGTGGTTTATCCAGGCCAGGGAGTTCGCGTCCAAGTTTGACACATTTAACCATGCGTGCCATGATAGATACTCCTGTTGCTGCCGATTGCACTATACTATGTATAATATAGATACTACATGATGTGGAGGCTCATGTCAAATTTATGGAAGGTCGCCCACGTGCCCTCTTTTTGGGGATGCAGGGGAGTTTTTCATTGCCATCTCTGCATGCTTTATTGGAGAGCGGTATTGAAGTGTGCGCGGTAGTCTTACCCGGAGACCAGGGCTTAAGCTCTAACCAGATGCCTATATATCGACGGGAACCGGCTCATCCAGCGCGTTCTACGCTTCCTGTGCTCAATTCATCACTTGATAGCAGCATAGTACAACTGGCCTGGCAGCGTAAGATACCCCTATGGCAGGTACATCGTTTATCGGATCCCGTTACGGTCTCAACCCTCACAGCATATCAACCAGATGTTATTAGTGTAGCTTGCTTTTCGCAGCGTATTCCGCGTGCTATCTTAGAAATAGCGCCCCTGGGTTGCCTCAATGTACACCCATCATTGTTGCCCGCAAATCGTGGTCCGCTACCTTTATTCTGGACGTTCCGACTGGGATGTAAGCAAACAGGAGTCACCATTCATTACATGGACGAAGGTATGGATAGCGGTGATATGGTGGCTCAGCAGGCAATACCTGTAACTGACGGTATGAGCTACGCGCAACTAGAGCTAGAGTCTGCCCGGATCGGCGGAAACCTGCTCTGCCGTGCTATATGGAAGCTATACGAAGGGAGCGCAATCTCCCTGCCCCAGGACGAAAACAAGAGTAGTTATTACGGATTCCCTGACGATGAAGATTTCGTTGTACCTGTTGCTGAGTGGGATGCTGCGCATGTCTATAATTTTATCTGTGGTGTAGCAGAGTGGAGTGGACCTGTTACACTGAACGTAGGTAATGAGCATATCACTGTACAGAAAGCTATTTCTCGCTTTTTGGGAGACGAGCGCTGATTACGATAGCTGGGATATGTTCCAGTCCTTCTGTCGCATGCAGGTGGTCGTAGAGCTCTAAGCCATTCATTCGTGGTAGTTGATAGTCCAGGATAAACAGGCTCGGTTTGATATTTGAAACGGCTTTGATAGCCTGCAATCCATCTGCGACTAACATGGCATGATGGGGAGTTTCCTGCGAAATGGCCTGAACAAGAAACGAACCAATACCAGTGTCATCCTCTACAACCAGAACGGTTTTCACAGTGGCTTCATCGTCAGAAGGATGTTCTTTACCCTGAGACATCCGCCATCTCCAATACTAGGATATTCATTACGAGGGAATACCTAAAAGTGACTATACAATATTGGACCTCACGCCTCGAAGACGCGAGGTACCATGGATCTCATCAATTTCGTTACTCACCAAAATAAATCTTTTGGGAATTATAGCATTCTTTGTCAAGCAGAAGCGTTGCGACCGTATAACCTACTCGACGGAAGTACCGCTCTATGGTATCATCATGCAACATGAGAAGAGACTGACGGAAGAAGAGTAGGATCGCGCTGTGTATCTCAAACGCTTGGAAATGTTAGGCTTTAAGAGCTTTGCTATAAAGACCTCGTTGGAATTTAGTACGGGTATAACGGCCGTAGTAGGGCCAAATGGAGCGGGAAAATCAAACGTTGCTGATGCCATGCGTTGGGTTCTGGGTGAGCAAAGCATGCGCCAGTTGCGTGGTAAGAGAAGCGATGACATTATCTTCGCCGGAGGTCATGGGAAAGCCGCATTAGGCCTGGCTGAAGTATCGCTCACACTGGATAACAGCACTGGCTGGGTCCCCTCTGAATATAGCGAAATTACTGTAACCCGTCGCAGTTATCGCTCTGGCGAAAATGAATACCTCATTAATAAACAGAAAGTGCGCCTCAAGGATGTCGTCCTGCTATTGGCTCAAGCCCGTATTGGCCACGATTCGTACACCGTTGTCGGCCAGGGGTTGATTGACGCTGCTTTGAGCCTGCGGGCGGAAGAGCGGCGTGGCTTATTTGAAGATGCCGCAGGTATTCGTCCATTCCAGGTACAACGTGCAGAAGCTGAGAACCGCCTCCGTCAAACTGAGCAAAATTTAGATCGCCTGCGCGATATTGTCGGTGAAATTGAGCCTCGTTTGGCTCCCTTAAAAGAACAGGCGCGCCGGGCAGTAGAGTTCAAACAGTTGAATGCTGAACTGCAAGAAGTGTTGTTTACCTGGTATACTCTGCAATGGAGGCGCTTGCATACAGCAAAGGAGCGGGCAGAGGTGGCGGAGCAAGAACAGGCGCGGCAAGTACAGGAGCTGGAGCTAGCCATCCAATCAGCTGAAGTGCAGGGGAAGAATCTCCGTGACAGGCGGCAGCAAGCCCTTACTCGTATTGCGGAATGCCGGAAAGCCTCTGACGAAGCGAACGACCTCGTACAGAAAATTGAGCGTGACCTTGCTGTCAGCGAAGAGCGCATCGTCGGTTTAGCGCGGCAGCATGGTGATCAGCAGCAAGAAGAGCGCCGGCTGAGAGAACAGCTTATCGTTCTCCAACAGCGGATCATCGATCATGAAGAGCAGTGTGATCTCGCCGATGAGGCAGTAGATACCAGCGCAGCCTCCGTTGCCGCACTGGAGCAGCAAGTAGTCAGGGTGCAAAAAGACTACGAGGCAGATGAGCGCCATCTCCGTAATGCACAAAATGATTTTTTCC
>VBHS01000348.1 GCA_005881295.1 Chloroflexota bacterium | reverse complement strand
TCGCCTCAGCGAGTCTAACCTGAGTGGGGCCTCCGTGGCTGGAGTGCTCATATCTGCCGAAAGTAAGGAAGATCTCCTATATGCCATCGGAGTACGCTGGAGCACATAGTAAGAAACATCATCGCGCAAAAGGGATACCGGCGCTTTCAATCTACGAATTACGGAAGAACCGCTCACTAATCTGTATAATCTATATTAGCTACTCTGACCAACCTTCACTATGAGATGAGCTTCTCTGTGTCAGCCTTCTACGCAGTATCACCTTCCGCCTTCCTCCAACATAATCTCCGTTTTTTCGTGACTTCTACTCCACACCCGACGCACCTCCTCTGAAACTTCCTGCAAAAAAGGGGTTTGGAATGCTCGCAAAGCCTTTACTTTAGAAAAATTATTTTTGTTCCGTATAAATAGTAGATGAGATAATACAAATACTTGACTTGGCACCCCACACGGCATATACTTTATGCAATGAATACAATCAATGGAGACCTTCAGTGAAGAGAGAAGTGAAGTCGTCAGGCGTTTAGATGGAAGGATGCGTGAGATGGTCCATCATCAAATAGCATCTTTTCAATGGAAAATATATTTTCGTTCCATATAAATAGTTGATGAGATAATATAAATACTTGACAATGCAATGGATACGACGTATACTTTGATGCGGGAAGAGATGCGCACTAAGAAAGTGGCGCAACTCCCTCATCAGGAGGTCGAAAGCATCGCTCGCTTTTTACTGCAGTCAGGATGGTGAGGGGTGCAAGGAAACGACAGATACGATAGCATACCAGAGACAAGGAGGTACAAATCTATGATTACTCGTTACGATCCTTTCCGCGAGGCACTCAGCCTTCGCCGGGCGATGGATCAATTATTCGAACAGAGCTTTGTGCGACCCAATATGATGTCTGGCGCAGCACCTCAACTGGCACCTATGGACATTTGTGAGACACAGAATGGCTATGAGGTGGATGTTGCGCTTCCAGGGGTGCGACCGGAAGATATTGAACTGACGGTTGATCAAAACACCTTGACGATTCGAGGTCGCTTCAGCCATCAGAACGAGCATCAGGACCAGCCCGAGGGTCAGGCGCAGGCCCAACAACAGGCGCAAGCGGGTCAGACACCGGGCCAGCAACAGGCGCAAGCGGGTCAGACACCGGGCCAGCAACAGGCGCAAGCGAGCCAGACGCAGGGCCAGCAACAGACGCAACAGGACGGTGGACAACAGACACAGCAAGGCAAGACGGAACGCCATCGGCGTGGACACAACTGGCTCTCGCGAGAAATCGTCGCCGGCTCATTTGAACGGGTGGTCACCTTCCCCAGGCCTATCGATACCAACAATGTCCAAACGAAGTTCGAGAATGGGATCCTCACGATTATGCTCCCTGTTAGTGAAGGGAGCCGCCCGAAGCGGATCAGCATTACAGGCGGCCAGAGTCAGCCTCAGCAGGTGCCCGTCGAGACAGGGCAACGACAAGAGGCAGCACAACGACAGGAGACAGGGCAACGACAAGAGGCAGGGCAGCGGCAAGGGTAATAGTGGACCCTTTAGCGGACCCTTAATGAGGAGGTAGAAAATGAATGCCATAACCGGTACGCAGGTTTCACGTAACTACTGGTGGACCATGGGGATACGCGGGCTTCTTGCAGTGCTTTTTGGTCTGGCCGCTCTTGTGTGGCCGCGATTGACACTCCTGGTGCTGGTATACCTCTTCGGCGCATATGCACTGGTGGATGGTGTGGTGGCGGTGATCGTTTCGATACAAGAACGCAAGAATCTTCGGTACTGGTGGGTGCTGCTGTTAGAAGGAATCGCGGGTATTATCGCCGGGGTGATAGCCTTCGTGTGGCCAGGCATTACGGCGTTGGCCCTGCTTTACCTGATTGCAGCGTGGGCGATCGTGACTGGAATTTTGGAGATCGCCACAGCTTTCTCGGGACGTCTGCCTGTTGCGCAGGAGTGGACGCTGGCAGTGGCCGGCATCCTTTCTGTTGTGTTTGGCGTGCTCCTGGCTGTGCTGCCTGGTGTGGGACTCTTGAGTCTGGTGTGGTTGATTGGGATCTATGCCATCGTTTTCGGGTTACTCCTCATCGTCCGTGCCTTCCAGTACAGAACAGCCGGTACTGCTTTAACATAGGAGAGGAGAGGGAGAAAGCAGCGCTCAAATGTTTCATCTTGCCACATCCGAGCTGACGCATTTTCTGACGGCCTACGGCTACTGGGCGGTGCTGATCTTTGTGGCCATAGAGAGTTCGGGCATTCCCTTTCCTGGCGAGACCATGCTGCTCGTCGCAGCCATCTATGCTGGGACGACCCATCGTCTCGCCATTCCGCTGGTCATTGCGGCGGCTGCCCTCGGGGCAATTTTGGGCGATAATATCGGCTACTGGGTAGGACGCGAAGGCGGCTACCGGCTGCTGCGCCGCTATGGCCATTATCTTCACATCGATGAGCGCAGGGTGAAACTGGGGCTGTACCTCTTCCGTAAGCATGGCGGCAAAGTGGTCTTCTTTGGGCGCTTTATCGCCGTTTTGCGTGCCTGGGCTGCGTTCTTGGCCGGGACCAACCGCATGCCATGGGGATCCTTCCTGCTCTACAACGCGCTGGGGGGCATCATCTGGGCCACACTCTACGGGCTGGGGGGGTACTTCCTCGGCGATAATATACATCGGCTGACAGGGCCCATTGGACCCATTACGATCGTGCTCGGCCTGCTCATCACCCTCGCGTCTTTGGTCTTTGTGCGCCGCAACGAGCAACGCCTGGAGGAGGAGGCCGAGCGCGCCTTTCCTGGCCCACTCGATGTGTCTTCACCTATGAGCCAGGGAGGCCAGGGACAAGGAGCATCCTTTCGGCGCGACCCCCGACCCGATTGAGTAGTAGAGGCCGTTTTCTACAAAAAATATATTTCTCTTCACGAAAAATAATAGATGAGATAATATAAATACTTGACAAGGCGTCGTATGCAACATATACTTGGGGCGATGAAGAAGAGAAGACCTGGTTGTAACAAATCCGAAGGGCAGAGAGCAACTGCCCTTGTGTTCCATCTCCAATTGAGGTTGGAATGACCTGATTGTGGATCCCAAAGCCGATCTGCTGCCGGTCTTGATTCCGACAGGCGTTGAAGCTGAGGATAAAGTGCCTGGGAAATACGTCAGGCACACTAAATAGCTGATGAAAGCGTGGTGTCGTTAAGAAGAGAAAGGGAAGCAGAGATGGATCAAGCTCTTCACAGGGAGGTCGTTTGTCAACGGCAGGATCGGTTGTTGACGACGCTCGAACGGCTGCTCGAACTCCCAACGACCGATGTGAACACCACACTTAATCAGGCAGCGCAATTGGTCGCCGAGGTACTCGCAGCCGAGAAAGTCGACGCCTTCTTACACAACTCTTTAACCGATACCCTCGTGGCCATTGGCACGAATGATACGCCGATGGGAAAGCGCCAACAAGCCGTCGGGATGGATCGGTTGCTCCTGGGTAATGGAGGGCGCCTTGTCGAGGTTTTTCTGACCGGTGTTCCCTATCTTACTGGGCATGCGGACCTGGATTCTGAGGAGTTGGTTGGGGTGAAAGTCGGAATGGGGGTGAAGTCTGAGATCGCGACAGTCTTTGAGGTGGAGGCGCAACATCGGGGTGTTCTCCTGGCCTCCTCCAGCACGCCCGAGTTCTTCTCGGAGCAAGATCTGCACTTCCTGCAAGCAGTGGCTTGCTGGGTTGGGATCGGGGTACACCGTGCGGAGGTAGTCGAGCGCATGAGACAGGAAGCCGTTGAACAGGGCCGACGCCTGGCGGCCGAGGAGCTACTCACTGCGGCTGAGGAACTGCTTACAATCATGGCACACGACTTGCGCAACTATCTCACCCCACTCAGAGGTCGCCTCGAACTGCTAGAGCGGCGGGCACGTCGCGAAGGGCGAGAGCAAGATGAGCGTGATGCGACGGCGGCCGCCAACACTCTCAAACTGCTCGGACGGGTCATCTCGGACCTCTTGGATGTGGCACGCCTGAACCAGGGTATTTTCACCATCCATCCACAGCCCATCAATATGGTGGATCTCGTGCAGGAGGTGGTTCCTGCCTTTAGCGGGCCAGATACTCCGATCCATGTTCACGCTCCCCAGGAGATGGTGCTTTCGGCTGATCCCAATCGCCTCCGGCAGGTCCTGGAGAACCTGCTGGCCAATGCGGTCGAATACGCGCCGAAGCACATCCCCATCAAGGTCCAACTGGACAAAGTGAGAAGGACGGATGGACCATGGATGCTTCTGACCGTGAGCAATGCGGGACCAGGCCTTCCTCCTGAACGGTGTGTCCAGCTCTTACGCCCTTTCGTAGCGGGCGTGACATCGACGGGGCTGGGTTTGGGACTCTACCTGGCAAACAGAAT
>VBHS01000347.1 GCA_005881295.1 Chloroflexota bacterium | reverse complement strand
GCGTGCCTACAACGGTAAAGGGCACATTACTGATGCGGACCTGCTGGCCGACAGGATCAATGCCCGCCGAAAAGAGGTTGTCTACCACGGTCTGCCCCAGGACAGCAACATTTTTGCCGCTTTGCTCGTCCGAGTCCGAGATGAAGCTGCCTTCTTGCATTGTCCAGCTGCCGATTTGCTGGTAATCAGGATAAACGCCCTGGATGGAGGTCTGCCAGTTCTGGTTACTGAAGATAATCTGCCCGTTTGCATTTATCACGGGACTGGCAGCGGTCACGCCCGGCTGCTGTGCGATAGCATCAGCATCTGCTTGCGTCAGCGACTGCAGCGTTCCCCCGCCTTGTCTCACATTGCCAGCGCTCCTGGCACTGCCTGGGCGGATAGTCAATTGTAGTGGGTTCAGTGTAGAGAGGCGCTGACTGATGCTCGCGCTATTGCCTTCGCTGATCGAGATCATCATGATGACGGCGCCCACCCCAATAATGATGCCGAGAGAGGTAAGCAGCGAACGCAGTATATTAGCGCGCAGCGCTCGCACTGCACTCTTTAAGCTCATAAAGATCGCGGGTATTCCGCGCACGCGCCTGTATTGCTGTTTCCCGCTAGCTAAGGGAAGCTGTAATAAAGACGGTGATGGGTTGGCAGAATCCGACGAAGAATTGTCAGGTCTATCGATTTCAGGCTTCAAAAAACTCATGATATCACCTTCGTTTCATCCAATCCCGGCTGTTGCTGCAAACGTTCCTGCGCCTGTGAAGGTGCAGGATTAGGGGCATCGTCGACCACTTTGCCATCGCGGAACTTGACCTGTCGATGGCTGTACTGCGCTATATCCGCCTCGTGCGTGACGAGCAGGATGGTGATGCCGCGCGCATTCAATTCTTGCAGGATTGCCATGACCTGTATGCTCGTATGGCTGTCCAGGTTGCCTGTGGGCTCGTCGGCCAGCAGCAATGATGGTCCTGTAACCAGCGCGCGAGCGATGGCTACGCGCTGTTGTTGCCCACCGGAAAGTTCCATAGGCCGGTGCTGCGCTCGCGAACGCAATCCCACCATGGTCAGTGCCCACCAGGCTAGCTGGTGCCGCTCTTCTGCTGGTAAATCCGAGTAAGCCAATGGCAACTGCACATTCTCCAGGGCGGTCATCCATGGCAGCAGGTTGAAGCCTTGAAAGACGAAACCTATCTTATGGTTACGTATATCTGCCAGTTGATTGGTAGTCATCTGACTCACTGGCATCCCGTCAAACAGGTAGCTCCCACTGGTGGGACGATCCAGGCAGCCGAGCAGGTTCATGAATGTCGATTTACCAGAGCCTGAGGGTCCCATCAGGGCGACAAACTCTCCATGCTTCACTTCCAGGTCGATACCGCGCAGTGCCGGTACAACGGTGCGTCCCAGGTAATAGTATTTCGCCAGTTGCTGCACACTTATCAAGAATGGTGCGCTTTTTGAAGCTCCTGGCTGGCTTTCATGTTCCATTAGCCCCCACCTCCAAACGAGCGAATTCCAGGTCTGGTAAAGTTGCCTCCGGGGCTGGTCTGGTTCCCCGAGAGGTTGGAGAAACTGCCGCCCGTGGCTCTTACGACTACCTGGTCACCAGGCTGCAAGCCAGAGAGTACCTCGGTATTTGTGCCGTTCGTCAGTCCTGTAGTAATAACCACCGGTACCAGCTTCCCGTTTTTTAGTTCCAGTACGATCCGCTGATTGCTATTGCTCTGGGTTCCCCTCGCCGTTGACGAGCCGCTAAAGGCTGAAAACAATGTACTGCGGCTTATTGCCCCGGCTTGTACAGCCGTGTTAGGGAAGCTGAGGGCCGCGTTGCTGACCAATAGCGCTCCTATGCGTTCGGCTGTGGTGATGGTTGTCGTTGCAGTCATGCCAGGGTAGAGATAGGTACCATTCAGGCTGTGTTGATCTACCATCAGGTGTACGGGATAGACCACCACGTTCCCACTTGTCTGCCCAATCAAGTCAACGGATGTCACGCTGGCGCGAAACGTCTGGGAAGGGTATGCTGCGACTGTGAACTGTGCCGGCTGGCCCACATGTACGTTGCCGATGTCGGCTTCGTTTACCAGAGCATTTATGTCCGAGGCGCTTGTGTCGATCAGTACTATAAATGGCGTCGTCGAGGAAGACGTGCTGCCGCCAGAGGCGCCCGCAGACTGGCCAACTTTACCATTGATGGATGCAACGGTCGCGTTGGCAGGCGCCGTCAATATTGTGGCTGCCAGGTTGTCCTGGGCGGTTTTCAACTGGCCCTGAGCGGTGAGCACATTATTGTTGTCAGTATCCAGCACAGTCTGCGATGCGCCGTTGTTGACGGCATCATTGTAGGTTGTCTGGGCATTGGCGACGCTCTGCTGTGCCTGTGTCACCGCGTCCTGCAGGCTGGTTGACTTCAACGTTGCCAGTGTCTGACCAGCCTTCACCTGCTGGCCTACCTGCACGTTGATTGCACTGACCTGCCCAGCGACATTGAAGTTCATATCATACTCGGCATTGGCACTGATTGGTCCGCTGGCAGAGACCGTTAGCGAGATATTGCCGACGGTCGCAGCCTGCTGGGTATACTGCACAGGCGGCGTACTGGTTTTCTGCATGTAAAAAAACATACCGCCTCCACCCAGCAGCGCCAGGATTACTATAACTACCAGTGCAATTAACCAGCGACGACGGTGTGGCCTGGGTGGTACGGGTGGTAGCGATTCTACCTGTATATCTTCATCGTCATTGATCAGCGGCTGCAGGTTCATTGGGGTAGAGTTTGCTTTTATTGTTTCCGACATTCCTCATTTCTCCTGATAACAGCTTGGAATGGCAGGGGATTACGTTGAAGGGCGCCCCCTGTGTTTCCCCTTTTTCGTCACTACTGTCCGGTTGTGGTATTTGGTCTATTTGGCAGACGTAACAGAATGAGCACCTGGCGGGCTGTGATGCCCCCGTGGTTGTCGGATGTTCCAACAACAGTAACTGCCTTGCCAGTCTGTAGACTTGCAGCAGTAGCGGTACTATCCGTCCTGATCTGTGTAGAGGAGGTCAGTTGCACTGTGTAATCTGCTCCGTTTGCATCGTTTACCGTCAGCGTGTTTCCGTTAAGTTGCCCAACAGTGCCAACAAGATTCTGGCCGCTCGTTGTACCACCCTGTCCACCTGTAAAGTTGCCCTGCCCGTTTCCCCCATTTGGTCTTTGACGGGGGGTACATGATCGAATGCTTCCCGCCGACGACCTTGGAGTAAACGTTGAAGTCGACGAATTCCTGACGGTAACCTGTACTGCCGAGTAGGTGTTATCGGAGTTCTTAACGGCTCTTACCGCTACATTCATTCCTTCTTGCAGCCCGGCAGGCGTCAAGGTAGTCTCGCGCAGGAAGATAGTATTGTTTGTATACGTTGCATGGATTTGCGCACCCCGCGGGCTAGCAATTAGCAGGGTCGTGCCGTTGATATTCTGGATAGTACCAGTAGCCTGGGTAAAGCAACTGGTCGCAGTTGTAGTGGCTGTAGACGTGGTTACAGCAGCAGCGCTGGAACTCCCGCAGGCAGCGACGAATGTGGAAAATAGTAAGAGTATTGTCCCGGCCAGAAGCTGGCTGAGTATTTGCTTGACGCGCATAACGCTAGTGCTCCTCTTCATGTTGCATGCTTGAAGTCGCTTGATGAGACATCATTGTGTGACATAAACAATGGGGATAAATGAATTAGAGATTCATCCAGGCGATACCTCTGCTCATAGCATTTTCACCGGTATGATACCGATTGGCGATAGTGTAGCACGGGGGATATAAAGCCTGTGTTAAATTTCAGGGGGGAATGGCAAGAATTTGCAAAAAAATTGTAAGGAAAGCCTCAAGTTATAGAGGCAACACAACGATGAAGGTGCTGCCCCTGCCTGCTACGCTCTCAACCTGCACGTGGCCATCGTGCTGCTGCACAATGGCGGCGACAATGGAGAGCCCAAGTCCCGCACCTCCCTTGTGACGAGCGCGTGAGCAATCGACGCGGTAGAAACGCTCAAATATATGGGCCTGCTTATCTGCATCAATGCCAATGCCTGTGTCTGCGACGGTCACAACCGCTTGCTCTTCTTTCTGGTCGAGGGTCACCACGACTTCCCCGCCGGGATGGTTGTAATACAATCCATTTTCGACCAGGTTGCTAAATGCACGGGCGAGCAGTTGTCCATTCCCATGCACCATCACTTCTGCCCTGTCGATGAGCCGCAGCGTCACTTGCCGCGTATCAGCCTGCTGCTTAAGATCACAGAGAACTTCCTCCAGTACAGGAGCTAAGGCCACTTCACTGCGCACCGGCGGCTGTTCGCTTGTAGCCAGGATGAGCAGGTCAGCTATCAATCGCTCCAGTCGGGTGAGCGCGCGTTCCTGGGTAGCAACCATTGCGCGATAGTCATCCAGCGTGGCGTCTTTGTCTGCCGTTACTACTTCCAGGTTGGTGCGTAATGAAGCCAGGGGAGTACGCAGTTCGTGAGCAACATCGGCAACAAAACGGTTCTGTTGCTCGAAGGTCCGTCCCAGGCGTTCAAGCATGGCATCAAAGGTATCTGCCAGCTCCTTGATCTCATCTTTGGGACCTTCCAGTGCCAGGCGTGTATCGAGGGTGTTTGCGCTGATTTGCCTGGCTGCTGTGCTGACTCGTCGTACTGGACGCAGCGCTATACCCGCGAACCAGTATGCTCCTGCCCCTCCCAGTACCGCGACCAGTCCCAGGCCAACAAACGAGATGTTTCTCAGTTCGAAAATGAGGGCAAGCTCGAGTGGATTCGACGGCCTTGCAGAGAGACAGACAAATGGTATGACGGAAAAACAAGCGGGCTGGGTGCGATGCTGGATGGCCACGGGGGGAGGGATTTTATCCCTGATTATCCTATGAAAGGAACTGAAGGCTGCTGAATTAATGAAAAGCAACAGGCCAAAGCTTAAAACCAGCACCAGTGCACCGGACCAGAGCGCCAGCCGCAGCCGCAGTGGCAGACGCCGCTTCTTCCATGACCGGAGATGTTGCAATTGGGGCATTTTCATCGGGTTTCCTCCAGGTTTTTAGCTGTGCCCAAACGATATCCATGACCAATGCATGTTTCTATGTAGCGCGGTGTTTCCGCCATATCTTCCAATTTTCGCCGCAACGAATTGATATGCACGCGCACGGTATTCGTGAGTGGATTTGCCTGCATATCCCACACGTGCTCCAGCAACGCTTCCTGGCTCACGACTTCTCCCTGGTGGCGCATCAGATATTCCAGGATGCTAAACTCTTTCCCTGTCAATTCCAGGCGACGATTGCCCAACCAGGCAACTCGCCCCAGTGGGTCCAGTTTCAAATCCTTGACCTGCAGCATAGGTGTTCGCGCTCGCATATCTCGCCGTAGAAGCGCCCGGATGCGAGCG
>VBHS01000313.1 GCA_005881295.1 Chloroflexota bacterium | reverse complement strand
CCTGTGTCGCTTCAGCCACGCGAGAGATAGCCAGCATATTGGCGGCAAGGCGCATGTCACAGGAGTACTGATCCGCCTTATCGGCAACAGCAGCAAAGGAACGGTTCATGATTACTTCTAGTTTCTGAGTAATCTCTTCAACGTTCCAGAAGAAGCTTTGAATATCCTGCACCCACTCAAAGTAACTGACTGTGACACCGCCGGCGTTGGCCAGAATGTCAGGAATCACTACGACGTTCTTCTTGAAGAGGATTTCATCCGCCTCCGGGGTGGTCGGCCCATTGGCGGCTTCGGTAATAATACGGGCCAGAACGCGATCAGCGTTGGCCGCTGTGATAACACCTTCAGTAGCCGCGGGGATCAATATATCACAGGGAACCTCCAATACATCATGCACCCCTACCGCCTGGGCGCGAGGGAATCCAACTACACTTCCCCGCTCCTGTTTGTGGCGCAAGACAGAAGATGGCTCAAAGCCGGACTCGTTATAGATACCGCCGTGAGTATCACTCACGGCTACTATTTTGCAACCCTCGTTATGGAAGAGCCGTGCAGCGATGGAGCCGGCGTTGCCAAAGCCCTGAATGCTAACACGAGCACCCTGCAAAGGCATATCAATACGCTTTGTGGCCTGACGGGTCACGAATAATACGCCGGTGGCGGTCGCATCATTGCGCCCTTCACTACCACCGATAGAAAGCGGTTTGCCGGTGACGACAGCGGGGCTGGAGAAACCTTCATGCATCGAGTAGGTATCCATGATCCAGGCCATCACCTGAGAGTTCGTGTTGACATCGGGGGCGGGGATATCGCTCCGCGGCCCAATAATGATGGATATCTCCGTGGCATAGCGGCGAGTCAGACGCTCCAACTCCGCCGAGCTCATTATCTTGGGGTCGCAGATGACGCCACCTTTCGCGCCGCCATAGGGGATACCAACGACGGCGGTTTTCCAGGACATCCACATTGCCAGCGCCTTGACCTCGTCGAGGGTTACATCAGGACCGTAACGGATACCACCTTTTGCCGGGCCGCGATTCACGTTGTGCTGAACACGATAGCCGGTAAATGTCTTGATACGGCCGTTGTCTAAGCGGACCGGGAAATTGACAGTAAGTTCTCGTTTGGGCTGTCGCAGTATTTCCCGCATATCCTCTGATAGGTTGAGCTTGTCAGCGGCTAACTCAAACTGCTGAACCGCCATGTGATAGGGATTTATTGCGGCAGACTTCACTTCTTCGTGCATATGTCTGCTTTCTCCTTGTCTTAGGGACGGGCCACTTCTTACGTTGAAGGGTCCTCGTCCAGTTGTGCTTTTAAGAGTTTTTGTACGATTTCGGCCTTTGCCTGGCCGCGAGTTTGTTTCATAACCTGACCTACCAGGTATTGCAGGGCATTTGTCTTGCCAGCACGGTAGTCATGTACAGACTTGGGATTACTCGTTATCACCCCCTCTATTACACGATTGAGCTCACCCTGGTCGCTAATCGGTGGCTTCAGACCCCTCTTTTCGACGATTGCCGCGGGCAGTTCGCCGGTAGTAAAGGCCTCATCCAGTACTTCCTTGGCTTGCGTGCCATTAATACGCCCTTTGTCGAGCAAATCAAGCAGATTTGCCAGGGAGGCCGGTGAAAGAGGACTAGATTGTATCGTGATAGCGTTCGCTTTAAGCAAACGGACGACTTCACTGAGCAGCCAGTTACTGGCTGCTTTGGCGCGCGCCTTGCTATCACTGACATTTGAAGCAGCCATGACTTGCTCAAAGTAATCACCTAGCGCTTTCTCTTCCGTCAATACATTCGCGTCTTGCGCCGAAAGGCCAAATTCAGAGCGGTAACGGGCCCGGCGAGCATCGGGTAACTCAGGCAGAGCCGCACGCAACTCTTCAACCCACTCCCGGCTGATCAAAAGCGGCGGCAGGTCGGGTTCAGGGAAGTAACGGTAGTCATGCGCCTGCTCTTTGCTCCGCTGCGATACCGTGATACCCTTCGTTTCTACCCAACCGCGCGTCTCTTGATGAATCGTCTCTCCAGCGCTCGCCATCGCTATTTGCCGCTGCGCCTCGTACTCAAGCGCGCGCTCGACAGAACGAAAACTATTCATATTTTTAATCTCGGTCTTTACGCCTAGTTTTTGCTGCCCACGTGGACGAATGGAGATGTTGGCATCGCAACGGAGGCTCCCTTCTTCCATACGTCCAGAAGATACACCGAGGTAGACCAGTATCTCGCGCAGCTTCTGCATATACAGGCGCGCCTCTTCAGGAGAACGCATATCTGGCTCGCTGACAATCTCCATCAGTGGCGTACCGGAGCGATTAACGTCGATCAAGCTATAGCCTTCGTGGTGCAGGAGACGCGCGGTATCCTCTTCCAGGTGAACGCGGGTGATACCAATTTTCCGTGTTTGACCATTACGCTCGACCGTGAGGTAGCCATCTTTGCTGAGCGGTACATCATATTGCGAGATTTGATAGCCTTTCATCAAGTCAGGGTAGGAATAGTTCTTGCGGTCGAACTTTGAGTAGGCCGGGATGTTGCAGTTAAGGGCAAGAGCCGTCATGATGGTATAGGCTATGGCTTGCCGGTTGATGACCGGCAGGACGCCAGGCATGCCCATACAAATAGGGCATACGTGGGTATTGGGGGCAGCATTGGCATAGCCTGTGCTACACGTACAAAACATTTTACTTTTTGTCAGGAGTTGTGAGTGTACTTCAAGGCCTATGACAACCTCGAAATCTGTTTCAATATAAGCATCTTGAGTTTCAGCTGGCATACTACTTACCTCACCTTATCTATCTATACGTTATGCATTTCTACTAAGTTTTGCCGTAAGTCTAGTCTTTTCTGCCTTATTCGTCAATGGCTTGCATTAGCGGCCGCTCCATAGTTGATTGTCAATATGAGTGAAATGCTGTATACTGTTGCGTATCAAGGAGCGGCCACTCGTTCCACGAGTTTCAAACGACACGCAAAATAGGAAGTGGCGCGTACGAGCGGGCAGGAGAGCAACTACATATGTCCCTAATAAACATGGCCAAACGAGAAATTAACTGTAAGATCGTTTACTATGGCATTGGTTTGTGCGGTAAAACGACAAATCTACATTACATACATCAAGCAGTTAACCCACAGGACGTCGGTGATATGGTCTCTATTGATACGGAGACGGAGCGTACATTGTACTTCGACCTGCTCCCCCTTGAGCTTGGCAAGGTGCATGGTTTCAATATTCGCTTTCAACTCTACACCGTTCCCGGACAGGTACTCTACCAGCAGACACGTATCTCTGTCCTGAAGGGGGCCGACTGTGTGATCTTTGTAGCAGACTCTCAGGCCAGCAAATTACAAGAGAATATCGAAAGTTGGAACGAGTTGCAAGAGCAACTGCGACGTATGAACAAGGATGTTACAGATTTTCCCCTGGTTATGCAATGGAATAAGCGCGACCTTCAAGAGATACTACCCGTGTCAGTGCTGGAGCAGTATCTGAATCCGTATCGCGTCCCGAGCTTTGAAGCAGTAGCAGTGACAGGACAAGGCGTTATCGAGAGCTTGCGTATGGGCATCAATTCTACTTTACGCCGCCTGGAACGCATTTAGATTACACACGCTAACATGCTAGATGGCGCGCAGTGAAAACCAGCTAGTGTGTTACTTCAATGGATACAGCCTATTCCTTCCTTAAATACATTTCTCTGGGCATTCTTCACTATTTACATGAAAGAATATAGAAGGAGGAGCGGCGCTTCTTCCCCGTGCGTCAATGCAGGGGTTTCTGCACCGCAATACTTGATTAGATGGAAACGATACGTGTGATCATTGTTGAAGAGCAGCCCCTGTTCCGTCAGGGTATTCGTGCTACGCTTGAGCAGATGGGTGATTGCATCATTGTTGGTGATTCTACCGACCCTGATGAGGTACTGGAAATAGCACGCACAGAAAATCCCGATGTCGTCCTGCTCGATGCCAGTCTCAATTCTGCCGACCCCTTAGAAATTGCTCGCCAGATGCGCCATATTACGACACGACTGGCCATTATTATGTTGACCCCCTCAGAAGACGAGGAACGTCTATTTCAGTCTATCAAGGTCGGCGCATCCGCGTACTATACGCGCAATATTACACCAGATGAACTCACAGAAGCGGTACGCAAAGTGAGCGTCGGGGAATATTTGATCAACGATGATGTTCTCTCTAAACCCCAACTCGCCAGTCGTGTGTTGAAATCCTTCAGGGAACTGGCCGTTGAAGAGGAAACATCGCCGGCAAAAGACCTGTATTCACCGCTTTCAACCCGTGAAGTGGAGATACTGGACTATATTGCGCGGGGAAACAGCAATAAGGAAATAGCGAAATCCCTCAAAATCAGCGATCAGACGGTAAAAAATCACATTACGTCTATCCTCAAGAAGCTATCGGTGAACGACCGAACTGCCGCTGTTGTGCACGCGCTTAGGCATGGGTGGATTAAGATGGAGGAAAGCTGAGTGGCACTAGCTTCAGGAACGACAATCAGTTCATCATGGCCAGGATCTGCCGTATCATCTTGACCTGGCGCTGTATTTCATCATGGTCTTCTGCTAGAGGCGCAAGTTGCAGGTAAGAACCACTGGGTAGGTATTTTATCTTTTTTCCCGATCACCTGGCGCACACGCCTACGACACTCCTGCTCACTCAATACTCGTCCGCTCTCAAAGGGATCAATATAGATGCGCTTCTGTTGAAAACGACACCCCACTACAAAGTGAAACGGTAATCCTATACCATCAAACCACACTCCCACCCTCCGGCCAACCTCCATGTACAACAGTGAAAGCGCGATTGGGATGCCTGTGTGTCGCTCTAACACCTCATTAAGAAAGCTGTTGGACGAGTTGTAATAATCTTCCGTATTGCCATGAAAATGTTCCTGGCCAAAAAGTACTGTATTCATGGCTGCAATTACGGCCGGTACATCCATATTTACCGGGAGCTGCTCAGGGGTACCGGCTCCGGCCAAACCCAGCAGCGCTCGAACACGTTCTGCCAGCGAATCGAGCTGTGCCATATAGTGCGCAATATCGAGCTCGGAATATTCCAGGTTGGCGATTAAGAGCGCCGCGAGGGATAGGTCGATGGCCATATCTTCGCCCGCAACCAGGGTTTCAAATGCTCTAAATGCGCGTTGTTGTGGTGTGTCATTTGGAAATGCTTCAGTCATTTTATAGACATCTACCCGGGCAACTAGAATTACAGACTCGTCTATCCTGATCTACACCTGTATTGCCAGTAGTTCTTTTCCACTATTCGCATCTAAGAAAACATAGAGGTCGTAGGACGAACGTGAAAATGGAGTAGGGTCGACCGATGCGTCAGCTGGTTCGAGCGGAATTCTTTGATACACTATCATCCAGGTTGGCACATCGTGATAATTGGGATGAGCAGCAAGAGTGCTCTTGTCAGGATAACTCAACAACACAAATCGAGCACCGGTCGTTTTGGATTTGCTGGCAGCACCCGGCTCAAGCTGGCTGGCGAGCAGCAATGCCTGCTGCTGGCTCTGCCAAACCTAGCAGTATACCACCCACAACTCCACTTGTTACACGAAACCACTGTGTTGTGGAGTCGCTCCTCACAGAAAGTTGAGGTTGCTTCTTTACCATGCTACCGCCTCTCTCAACAGGGATTGCTGTGCTGAGTCTACATCATCTGATGCAGCCTGTCCAGTATAGAACAATTTCGCAGTAAAGGCAATCAGGAAGGACGGCCAGAGTTGACCTCATATTCCCCGGCAAGATATACTGAAGCTAGCAATCGATATGTGAAGAAAGGATACCTAACCCTGTGAAAGTACATGGTCGCATGACGGTCTTTCCCATCATGCCCGCCCGCATCAACCGTTTATACGAACTTGCATATAATTTGTGGTGGAGTTGGCATCCAGAGGCACGCGCCCTGTATAGCACACTTGATCCTGATCTATGGGATAATGTCGGACATAACCCGGTGCGCTTCCTGAGCGAGGTGCAGCCAGAGCGGCTCGAAGCCGCGGCAAACGAGGCCGGCTATTTACAGCGCTACGACACGATTCTCAGTAACTTCGATGCCTATATGCATCCCGCGGCACATGGAACGTGGTTCTCACGAACTTATCCTGAACTAAGCGATAGCGTCATCGCTTATTTTTCCGCCGAGTTTGGACTGCACGAATCACTGCCCATCTATTCCGGTGGCCTTGGTATACTCTCAGGTGATCATTGTAAGGAAGCCAGCGATCTCGGCCTACCTTTTGTTGGGGTAGGTTTTCTCTACCCGCAGGGGTATTTCCGCCAGAGCATTACTCGCGAAGGAGTGCAAGAGGCTGCGTACGACAAACTCCACTTTTCGGAAGCGCCAGCGATACCAGCCTGCGATGCCAATGGCAATGAAATTATGATTACAGTCGAGCTACCTGGACGACACATTCACGCGAAAGTATGGAAAGTGCAGGTAGGACGTATTCCTTTGTACCTGATGGATACGGACGTGGCTCCCAATGCACCGCCTGATCGTGAGCTATCTGCGCGTTTGTACGGTGGTGACCGCGAGATGCGCATCTCTCAGGAGATTGTGCTGGGCATTGGCGGCGTACGCGCTTTACGTGCCCTGGGCATTTCTCCGGCGGCCTGGCACCTCAACGAGGGGCACGCCGCCTTCCTGAACCTGGAACGGTGCCGGGAACTCGTTGCTGCCGGGCTTAGCTTTAACCAGGCACGCGAAGCAGTCGCGGCAAATTCGCTCTTCACGACGCATACTCCTGTTCCCGCGGGAAACGATACCTTTAGCTATGACCTTGTCGACAAGTATTTTGGTTCTTACTGGGGCCAGCTCGGTCTGACGCGCGACCAGTTCATGGAGGTCGCACGTGAGGACCATGGCTGGGGTCCGACCTACGGCATGACGGTGCTGGCGCTTCGCCTGACCGGGCAGCACAACGGAGTGAGTGAGCTACATGGCGCTGTCTCGCGTAAGATGTGGCAGTTCTTGTGGCCAGGTATCGATGCCGAAGAGGTGCCTATAGAATACATCACCAATGGCGTACATACTCCCTCCTGGATTTCAGAGGAGATGAACGCGCTCTTCAAACGCTACCTTGGTGAGGATTGGGAAGAGCGCGTAGATGATGCCGAGCTCTGGAATCGCCTGAGCGACATACCTGACGAAGAACTGTGGAAGACCCATCTACAGCGTAAAGAGGCTCTGATTGATTTCACACGCCGCCACCTGAAAGGACAACACCTGCGCCTGGGTGAAGGAGCGGTGCAGATCACCGAATTTGAGCACATGCTCGATAGCAATGCTCTTTTGATCGGCTTCGCGCGCCGCTTTGCAACGTACAAACGAGCAACGCTGATCTTCCGCGATCCTGAGCGCCTACACCGGCTGCTCAATAATCCAGAACACCCCGTTCAGATCATTTTTGCTGGCAAGGCGCATCCAGCCGACGAGCCAGGAAAGGCATTGATAGAGCAGGTCTACCGCTTCTCACGTAGCGATGCCTTCCGCGGCAAGGTCATCTTCCTGGAAAACTATGACATCGATATGGCCCGTTACCTGGTCTCGGGTACGGATCTCTGGCTCAATAATCCTATCCGTCCACACGAGGCCAGTGGCACCAGCGGTCAGAAGGCGGCGCTCAATGGTCAGCCGAACTGTAGTATCCTCGATGGCTGGTGGGCAGAGGGCTACAACGGCAAGAACGGCTGGGCCATCGGCGAAGAGCGCGAATACCACCTACGTTCCCGCAATTCAGTTAGGGAAGCAGATTGAGCAGAACATGTATGCCAAAGCGCGAGTGCTGGCTGACTGGAAAGAGAAGATCAAGGTGGGCTGGCCAGGTTTAGCGCTCTACGTGGAAGGACAGCACGATGGTCAGCTGAGTCTGGGTGAGGAAATCAATGTGCGCGCCTGGGTGCGCGCGGATAAGCTCCAACCGGGGGATTTCAGCGTAGAAGTGGTCTATGGCGAGGCGAATGACGACGTGATTATTCCGGAGCATGTCTTGCCGATGGAATATATTAAGAAGGAGCAGGACGGTTCGTTCCGCTATGAAGCTCGTCTGAAGCCCACCGAGAGCGGCAGCATCGGCTACGGTGTCCGGGTATTGCCCAGTCATCCGGCTTTGGGTGGGAAACATGATATGGGGCTGATTCGCTGGGGTTGACATCTTCCCATTGGCCAAAGCCCCTTCCCAGCAAAAATTCGGGATGTCATGCCGCTGTACTGATATTCTGATTTCTGTAGCGTGAATGGGCCTCTGGCGATGGTTCTAATAAGGCAAAGAGGTTGCCGTATGGGTCCTCAAAGACGGCTTCCGTGCCATGGACTTTTTTGGTTGGAGGACTCAAGAATGAGACTCCCCGCGCAAGCAAGGTATGGTACGTTTTCAAACAGTCATCGGTGGCAAATACGCATGTGACATACTGGCTGAAAAGTCCAATACTTTCTCTACTGTTCGGTATTTGTATTGCTGGAAGTGACGGATCCGGCTTTGCCAGGGCAATTTCTGGTTTCTTTTGTCCCCTGGGCGCGACGGTGAGCCAGCGCATATCTGGCCCATACATCACATCGGTACGTTTTTCAAGTTCAAGCTTCTCGGTGAAAAAGCGGAGGGCTTCATCTTGATCTGCTACCAGGATTGGTATGATTGCGAGTTGTGTTATTTCTTTCATGAGCACCTTCCTTTGTACACCTGCATTATATAGAATTCCTGTTCTAATTGCAAGTGTTTCCCCGGCAAAGAAACGAATTGAGGCGTTATGAAACTATTCTTTCTCTTCATGCGAAAAGTGGCACTGGTACTTCTCGGTAATCTTTCCACTGAGTCTTGCGCTGCGTCCACAACAGCACACTTTGCAATCGGCGAAGGATGTGCATACAATGGGGCAGGATATACCCTTTCCCAGTAAAACCTACGACAGGAGTGAGTAACAGTGGTTAAAAACGTGGTAAAACAAACTCAAATGTGTTTGTTCAAACCACGTTTCATCACTTGACAGCATGCATACAAAGGCATAGATTGTATGCATGGAAACAGCAAAGTATACCGTCTTGCGTGTGCGCAAAACCACACGCGATCTGCTCAAATTGGTCTCGGTCTTATCCCATGAAAGCATGGTGGAGACGATTGATCGGCTTGCACGGCAAGAACTGGCTCGTCTTCAGAAAGAGCAGGAAAAGCCAGATGCTGCCCTGCACAAAGAGGAGAAAGGAGGTTCCTGACGTGAAGCGTTCGCATGTCATCAGGCTTCATCCAACTCCCGAACAAGAGGTGTATTTTCGCAAAGCCTGTGGGGTTGCCCGTCATGCCTATAACTGGGCGCTTGCTCGCTGGAAAGACTCCCGTGCCGAGGGCAAATGGGCCAAGATCAAAGACCTCAAGGCAGAGTATAACCGGATCAAAGGCGAACAATTCCCCTGGTGCTCTGAGGTCACGAAATGTGCTCCCGAACAAGAGTTTCGCCATCTGGGACAGGCTTTTGACAACTACTGGCGGATGAAGAAGGAAGGAACGCTTCCCAAGCTCACACATCCACGCAAGGATGGGGAGGAAGGGGGCTTCCCGCGTTTCAAAAGCAAGAAACGGGACAGATTGAGTTTCTACCTTGCCAACGATAAATTTTCCGTTGCTGGGCAGACGATACGCATCCCCAAGCTTGGGGCGGTGAACATGACCGAAGCACTACGATTGCAAGGGAAGATCATGAGCGCGGTCATTTCCTCTCGCGCAGGCTGGTGGTTCGTCTCCATTGCGGTGGAGGTGGAACATGACGTACCAACTCATAACGGTGGGGCTGTTGGGATAGACCTGGGCATTAAGACCTTGGCGACGTGCAGCGATGGGGTCGTGTTTGAAAACCAAAAGCACTACCGCCAGACCTTAGGACGTATCAAGAGCTTAAGCAAAGGGCTCTCTCGCAAAGGAGAGGGCAGCCAGAATTGGGGGAAGCATGCCAGAAAGCTGGCAAAAGCGCACTATCGGATAGCTTGTCAACGGCAAGATACCCTGCACAAGATGACGACCTCTCTTGCCCGAAGATATGCGTTGGTTGGCCTGGAAGACCTCAATACGAAAGGGATGCTGTCCAACCATTGCTTAGCGCAAGCAGTCAGCGATGCTAGTTTCTTTGAGGTGAAGCGTCAGCTTCTCTACAAGGCGGAGCAGTATGGCGGCTACGTCCAACTGGTGAGCCAGTGGTATCCCTCAAGTAAAACCTGTCACGCCTGTGGATGGATCAAGGAAGACTTGACGCTCGATGAGCGTGTGTGGGTATGTGAGCAGTGCGGTGTCATCACTGAGCGAGATTTGAATGCAGCCCTCAACATCAGGACTGAAGCCCTCCGTTTGCTAACGGATGTCCCGGTTGTGGCTTCGTCGGGACACAAATTCGCCTGTGGAGCGGAAAGCGCTGGCTCCCGATGCGTCGAGAGTGAAACTTTCTGCGATGAAGCAGGTACGAGGATGTTGTAACTACGTTTTACTACATTTGAGGAAGCAGAGATAATAGATGAAAGCAGTACAGTTTGCTCAATATGGTGATCCAGACGTCCTACAAGTTCGAGAAGTCCCTGACCCTACCCCTGGCCCAGGCGATGTTTTGGTCCAGGTCAAGGCCACCACGGTGAACAGGCTTGATCTATTCCAGCGCAACGGCAGCCGTCCCGTTGACAAATTGCCATTCACACCAGGACTGGAAGCGGCAGGTATAGTCGTCAAGGACAGCCAGGGATTTCATGCAGGGGAGAGGGTGATGACCACCCGCGCCGCTAGAGCTGTTGGCGGAGGCGGCTATGCCAGTATGATTGCAGTTCCAGCTGAGGACCTGGTGCGCATCCCCGAGGGAGTCTCCTTTGAAGAGGCGGTAGCGGCCGGCCTCACCGCTTCAACCGCCTGGGGCAGTTTATTTGACATTGGTCGCGTTAAAGCAGGGGAACGGGTCTTGATCTGGGCGGGTTCAAGTGGCGTTGGCATATGGGCTATCCAGTTCGCCAAGCAGGCCGGCGCCTGGGTTGTGACAACGACGAGCAGCAATGAAAAAGTCTCTGAACTGCGTCGTTTAGGGGCTGATATGGTTATCAACCAGCGGGAAGAGAACGTGGCAGAGGTCATACAGAACAATGTACATGGCGTCAACCTGGTGATCGAGCTCGTCAGCACCACCATACAGACAAGTATCGAGTCATGTACGCAAGATGGGCGTATTGTCCTTGTCGGCAACCTTGGCGGACAGCAAGCTAGCATCGATATGCAGCAATGCAGGCTCAAACGGGTGCATATTATCGGCGGTGGAATGTTGCACACCAGCACAGAGAACGAGCGGCGCATCCTGGAAATGATCGCGGCTCACGCTGTAACGCCCGTCATCGCGGAGACGCTGCCCGTCGAACAGGCTGCCGAAGCACACCGGCGAGTGGCAGCAGGTAAAACGCTGGGAAAGATTGTGCTGGTTCATTCCTGAAAGGATTATTCGAGGCTTTCGGGCGCTAACACCTCTATGGTGTCTCGCTCACGCCTTTTTGGATGAAGAGGCCCATATCGTATGAGCCGCCGGTATCACCAATGGCACGACGCTGCCACCACCACTGCCAGATGTGTTGAGCGGCAAGGCCGGGATTGAACTTCGCACCGGGAGGTGGGGTATCTCCATAGGATAGCCAGAGGCCAACTCCGACTCCACCCCACGTTGGCTGGTCAGTACACTTGTTTGTAGTAGTTTGAACGCAAGGAGGCGGCTTATAGCCCTCATCCCACCAGGTACGCATATGATACTGGTTAAACAGGTAGTTTTTACCGGGACCAGCATACTGAGATTCAGCGTTATAGAGATTGTCCCCACCTGCGATGATGACGGGATAGGAGTTGGCCGGGTACGCACAATTATCGGGATAGTTGAAACAGACGTTGGTATAATCCCTGACGTACCAGGCGAAAGGCCAGGTCGCGTCGTTCATCAA
>VBHS01000312.1 GCA_005881295.1 Chloroflexota bacterium | reverse complement strand
ATGTTTTACGATCATACAAAAATATTTGTCAAAGCAGGTGATGGTGGAAACGGCTCTCGCCATTTTCGTCGTGAAAAGTTCGCGCCCCTTGGTGGGCCAGACGGGGGAGATGGTGGTCGAGGCGGCAGCGTGTACCTTGAAGCTACTACGAACTTGAATACACTGATCGATTACCGCTATCGCCAGCATTTTAAGGCTGGGGCAGGTGGCCCAGGTCTCCGCCAGAAAATGCATGGGGCCAAAGGTGAGGATATCATTCTGCCTGTACCCCGTGGTACCATCATTCGCGACGCTGAAACCAATGAATTGATCGCGGATCTCGTAGAAGATGGGCAGCGCGTAATGGTGGCACGTGGTGGGCGTGGCGGCCTCGGAAACGTCCACTTTGCTACATCAACGCACCAGGCGCCACAAGAAGCTCAGAAGGGTGAACCGGGCGAGGAACGATGGATACAGCTTGAACTACGCCTGATAGCTGATGTCGGACTGGTTGGCTATCCGAACGCGGGTAAATCAACCCTCCTCTCGGTGGTTACGGCCGCCCGTCCAAAGATAGCTGACTACCCCTTTACCACGCTCTCACCGAATCTTGGTGTGGTAGCTGTGGGTCAACCCGGCAGCGGGGATGAATTTGGCTTCGTGCTTGCCGATATTCCCGGCTTGATCGAAGGCGCAGCGCAAGGAGTTGGCCTCGGACACGAATTCCTCCGCCATGTGCAACGGACTCGTCTATTGATACATATACTCGATGGTGCATCGTTTGAGCGTGATCCGTGGCAAGACTTTCAAACCATCAACCAGGAACTGCGTGAATACGATGAACAATTGGCCAGCCGTCCGCAAATTGTCGTCCTGAATAAAATAGATCTACCAGAAGCTCAGGAGCGCTGGCCTGCGCTACAGGCACAGGCTGAAAAGGCGGGCTATCCTGTTTTTGCAATCTCCGCAGCATCGCACCAGGGAACAGATGAACTTATGCAGTTTACTGCTAAACGACTGCAAGAACTTCGGCAAGAGGATATGGAGAGGTCTTCGGCAGCTGTCAATGCTGAAGCGCCAGGCACGATACTGCGCCCCCAACCCGAAGATGCATTTACCATCTCAAAGGAAAACGATGTGTACGTTGTACGTGGGAAGCGGGTGGAGCGCGCAGTCAGTATGACCGACCCTGAAAATGAGGAGGGTATGGATCGTTTGCAAGTGACATTGAGAAGAATGGGCATCACAAAAGCTCTTGAGGAAGCAGGCGTCCAGGTAGGAGATACAGTCCGTTTCGGCAAAGTAGAATTATACTGGGGCGAGTGATCCGCCGGTGTAGTGAAAGGTGTCTGGCGCAGTTTATCCCTCATTAAATAACTAAACAAGAAAATTGTGATATACTTGCAGTGGTTACTTATACTTGCTGTACGTTTAGAACCTCTAAAACTCTAGCACTGATGTACAGAACGCGAGAAAAGCAGGCATATGGGAGAGACATTACACCTACTCTTTCGCAGGCGTGAGAATGGCGCCTTTGAGTTGCAAGTGAGGGAGAACTGGTCTGGGCGTGCAGTGAGCGGAAGTTTTGTTCCTCCTTATACAGGGAGACAACTGAACGCCCTACACAAAAAACTGAACAAGTTCAATAATAGCATCCCCGATCTGCGCGACATTGGCTATCGTCTTTTTTTAGCATTGTGCGGCTCTGAAACCCCTGGCACAAGCCGCCGCGAACTTTCGGAGCAATCCGTTCAAGCCATGTTACGCAGCGTGATTCAGCGAACCCTCCGCCGTCGTGGGACGGTTGCTTTGACCTTTAGTTTTGCCCCGGACTGTGACGAATTTGCGCGCTATCCCTGGGAACTGCTCCACAATGGTGAACACTTTCTGCTCGCCTCGGGCGTCTTCTCGCTTACTCGTGCGCTCCTTCGACCTGGGGAGACCCTCGGCTGTGATCTGCCCGTCCAACCGCCCATGCGCATGCTCTACATCAGCGCCACTCCCAGGAATTGTACTCCCTTGGAGACAGAGCGGAGCTTTGAAGCTATGCAGCGGGCGCTAGCTGGCCCGATTGAAAAAGGACAGGTCTGGCTCGACCGCTTAGAACAGGTGACCTTCGATGATCTGGTGACGTATCTCAGTTCGCACGGCGGTGCTGGCCTCCTTGAGGACAACGAGACAGTCCTCCCATGTTATGCCATCCACTTTGATGGGCACGGCGCTTTTGGTCGTCTCTGCCCTGATGAAGATTGTCAGAAACTCAACGATGCTGAAGAGAGCAAGTGTGTGGATTGCCAGGCGCCACTGAGCCGGGTGAGGCCACAGACCTACCTGAGCTTCTGCAATGAGGAGGGTGGAAACAGCTACATCGATACCCAATCGTTGCGCGAACTCTTTATCAGCAGCGATGTTCGCCTGGTCGTGTTGTCTGCCTGCGAGACGGCTGCTATGCCGGGGGAGAGCTCACGGCATCAGCACCGCAGTGTCTCCTTCGATGCCACGTTGGCAACATCACTGGTGATGGCGCAAGTGCCTGCGGTTGTTGCCATGCCCTTCTCGATCCAGGATGATATCAGTCCGACCTTTATGTTCCATTTTTATGAGGCCTTAGCACAGGGGCGTACTCTGGAAGAGGCCCTTTCCCGTGCTCGCCATGCCATGCTGCCCAAGCATAATCACCAGGGATGGTTTGTTCCCGTGCTCTATCGCCATGTTCCCGAAGGACGACAGGAAGGGCCTGTTGCGCTGATTGCTGGCAGGGATGCGCCCGAAGACCATGATCATCCGCTGGTGTACCCGGGAGCGCCAACAACCTTTGTGGGACGTGAGCAGGAACTGCGCGACCTTGGTGCCCTCCTCGCGGTTGTTGCCCGAGGTGAAGGGCAGGTACAGCCTTCGAGCGAACACAGCACATTACGTCCCGGAACGCATCATATCGCTTTGACCGGTCCGGCAGGCATCGGAAAGAGTGCCCTGGCATGTGAAGCGATACAACGCAATCGCGAAAAGTTTACGGGTGGCACCATCGCTCTTTCCTTACAAGGGGGGAAGCTGTTCCATGAAGCGCTCATGGATATCGCCCACCAATTGCATGTCTCGACGAAGACCCTGCATCCCGAAGATCATCGCTATCGTCAAGAGCTCGTCCTCAGCGCGCTTCGTTCACGCGCATCTCGCGATTTGCCTTGTTTGCTGTTTCTCGATAGCTTTGAAGAGGTGAAAGAACACAGCCAGTTAGAATTGTGGCATCGCTTTTTTAGTGCCCTGCCCCAGGAAGTGGTGGTACTCATCTCTTCTCGCTCCAATCCTGACGCTATAGCGGTCGTAGAGGGTGCGCCCTACCGCTGGTATGAGTATGGCGTCGGCAAAATGGCCGATGAAGACCTGCTCAAGCTCATTACCGAACTTGCGGCTGAGAGTGGCCTGGATCAGCGTATTCACATGGATGACCCAAAGCAGCAACAGGTCTTGCGCGAGATCTGTACCCTGCTCGAAGGGTATCCTCTGGGAGCAGAGCTTATTTTTGGTGCGGCGCGTTCCATCGACGGCAAAGTATATACACCGGAAGCTGCTACTCGCTCCTTAGAAGAGGTGTGCGATGAATTGCGCGTCTCACAACTGGCGGGTATCTCCGCTGTCCTGGATGTCGCCTACCGGCGTTTAACACCGCTAACGCGCTTGCTTTTGTCCTATCTGGCCGCCTTTCGCTTGCCGTTTAGCCGTGAGCAGATCATCATGCTCGTTGCCCGGGAAAACCAGTCTTCTGGACTCACTCTTGAAGACATCCAGCTTGAGCTTTCGCAAAACTGGCGCGCGGCACGCGACGAGTTAGTGCAGGCGTCATTCATGCAGTTTGATGGGCGTGTCTACACCATCCA
>VBHS01000311.1 GCA_005881295.1 Chloroflexota bacterium | reverse complement strand
CATGAACATGTTGAGCCAGCGAGGCGTAATATGACCCTTGCGCCTGAATGCAACAGAGAGCTTCTGTAATGGATCGAAGCTTGTCTTTGTAACCATAGAGTCCGGGTCCTCTTTCGTATTTTGATTGTGTCTTTCCTCAGAAGTTTTTCCATTATATATAGAAAAAAGGTCAAAAGCCTCCTAAGCTGAACCATGTACGGCCTTTACTCAGCAATTCTGGGGAAAATGGGATCAGCAAAGGCGACGTTACTCGCTGTTTGTGATACCAAAAATCAAACGTTCGATTGCTACAAAAAGTTACAGGAAAAAGATTAGAATTTGGAGTACACATTTTAATGGCGTGGCGGCATTGACAGTTCGCGAGCTGTCAATGCCGCCACGCCATTAAAATATCTTTGCGAGGAGCCAGGCTACAACACGCCAATCATGGCTGGCGTGTTGTTCGCCGCATCTTGCGGCGCTGGGCCGCGGCTTTGCGCTTGCGGCGCGCCTGCGGACTTTCGTAATGAGCGCGACGGCGCGCCTCGGAGAGAATACCGTCTTGTTGCACTTTGCGGTTAAACTTCTTGAGGGCAAGCTCAAAGGAGTCACCGGGATTAACTCTGACCTCACTCATAGACTACCAGCGCGATCTACGATCACTAGATCTTCCAGCATTTTGAGTCTGGTAGCAATCGCTGCAATAAACAGGCTTGTCCCCCCGTGGTTGGAAGGGCACCTTGGCCTCATTGCCACAGCTAGAACACGTTGTAGTATACATCTGGCGTGGTTCGCGGGAACCGCCATACCCGCCCTGACCTTTGCGTGCAGCGCGACACGATGGACAGCGGCTTGGAGTGTTTGTCAGCCTGTGACTCTCGTAAAATTCCTGTTCGCCTGCTGTAAATACAAATTCCTCGTTGCAGTCTCGACAAACCAGGGTTTGATCACTCAATGCCATGTTTCTTTCTCAATTCCGGGTACTAAATCCCAACAAACTATTGTATATTGTGCGCTTTGCCAACAGACTGTCATCTATCAACGTAATTCTGCACGATACAATGCCAGACGAGTATACCATATCCAATACCCAAAATCATTAATTTGCGGTCCTAATTGCACTTTTTGGCCCAGGCCTCGTCCCCCTACACGGGGAGGTTTGTTGAAACGCACCGGTCGCCAGAGGCTGTCATCGGTCATGCCGCTCCTCTCCTCCTTCAATCTATCCAACTCGATTTTTATACGTCTTAAAATCAGGATAGACGTACACTTTGCTCTCTCCTATCGTTATCTCCTGCACATCAAGGACTGGACTGGACGGAGTCAGCGGAGTATCCTTCATCAGTTTGTTGTATAACGACTGAATTGGATTAGCATCTTCAGCACCAAAGGACACTTCATTCACCAACCGTAACACCTGTGGCCACGTTCCCCATGCAGCACGTCGGTCAAACTCTGGTCCATCAAAAAAATGTGCGAGATAGCGTCCAAGCACAAAAATGTACGTTTTCTGCACCTTCAAACGCTTCACGAGCTTTGGATCCAGACGCGCGAGCAATGCGTTGGCCCCATTACGATTCAGCCATTGCACACAGGCCAACACCTGTTTCCCCGCGTTATAAAAGTAGTCCCGCTGCCTTCTCCGCTCCTGGGGCGAATAGGCGAAGAGGTCCTGAGACTTGAGTTCAAACAGGGCCAGCACTCCTGTCTTGCGATCAAAAATGAGGGCATCTACATCCGTCGTCAGGTCGCCCTGCACACCTCTTAGTTCTACACTGCCAGCACTTCTCACGAAGCGTTTGTCCGAGAAAAGTTGATACAGGTCCTGCCGAAAGACCTCTTCATGCAGGTGAGATGCCGTATGGTACTCGTAGGAGTGCCGCCGCTTCAGTTCCCGTGTGAGAAAAAGGAAAGGTTCGCTCAGCAGCCCCGTTAACGACCAGACAAGATGCTGCTCATCAAGGCGAAGCAACGGAGGTGCAGGTGTACCCGCTACAGAACAGTGATAGGAGACATTTTCATGAGAAAGGCTATACGCGTCTACAACACGACCAATGGCTGCACTCTCAACTCCAAGCGTTTCAGACAGAGCCTCAATCAGTGCAGCAGCAGCATGAGGAGGAGCTAACAAAGCTCTCAGGGGACATGAAGGGTGCTGCACAACAAATGCTCTGCAGAGGTCGAGATGCTTCAAAGCCCAGCCAATGAGAACAGCCAGGACATTTCCATACAGTTCAACCGTGCAACCACCAATCAGCGTTTGAGCAGGATACAGAAAGTGACAGGCCATGCTCTTTACCCGCAACATGCCCAACCGCATATAATAGTCGTCAATCTCTCGCGTAGTTTTATATACGGTCACATCGGCTTGCCATTGACTGGCAAATGCGTCTAGCTGTTGCTGGAGAGACACTTTTTCCACAGCAAGTTCCTGCATCTCACGCTCGTAGGTTTTGGCAAGCGCATTCGTCCACCATGCAAGGTCTTCGCGCTCTCTCCACTCAGTAGGCATGTTCTTGCTGGCTATCCAGACAGAGAAATCCTTCTGTCCTGCCTGCTGCATCCTCATGAAGCCAGTTTCACAATGCGCGAGAACTTGCTCACCTTCTGTCAGGCGATCACACCCCAGCAGTACCTGATCGGCCCAAGCATCGAGTGTGCTATCAGTAACACGAGGAGAAACAGAAGGAGACTCAGCGGCATTGCCAAAACAGAACTGGAGTGCCTTATGCCAACCTGAAGAGTACAGGTATGAGTTATGCGCAGTAGCCGTCTTCGTAGCAGCATTCAACGTATCTTGCAACTTGAGGGAGCGCCAATCTCTCGCGCTTGTAAGAGCAACGACAGCCCTGCCCCTCTGAGCGGGAAAAGTCCGGCGAATGCGCTCCTGCTGTTCATCTATCAATTGACAGAGTTGCTCTTGTTTAGAAAGTGAACTCATCTTCGATCCTTTATGTATGCTATTCCCAACGCGAAGCGCAACGATAAACGCTTCTGCATCAAGAAAAGGGAACAGTCAGCCAAAGCCAAGAACAGAGTATATTCTCGGCCTACAACGGAAATCATGCTCCTACTGACGGTTACCTAGCACACTGGCGAAGTCATGAGACCAATTTACCTCCTGAGGATTTCAATGAGACTGTATCACGAATCTTCTGAGAAGAGCAAGGAGGGGCCTCATTCATTACGCCCTGTGAGCACCAACTGAAAGACCAAAGAGCTTGGAGCGTCGAGGCCAGGGCACTTGCTTCTCCAAAAACTTACCCCTGTAAAGGCCTCGTCCCCCCTTCCTCTTCCCCACCCCGCAGAAAGAATAATCAAAAAAACCACCAAGGAGCCAGCATGACCACCAGACAAACCATCGCATCGCCAAAACCAGCAAATATCAAAATAAACTCACCCATTCCCAAAAAAATCTCTCGCATTTTCGGACACATTTTCCCAAAAATCTCTCGCATCCCGTTCAAAATCGCCCGTTCCCTCCAAATCTGCTCAAAGCGATACAAATGAAACAAATGAAACAAGTGAAACAAGTGAAACAAGTGAAACAAACAGCAAGCAGAAGGGCCAGGGCGACCGCGACTCGGTCAAACATATGTAACTTTTCTTCACCTATGCTCGTGCTAGTGTCATAATGAAGGGAGGAGATATACAACATGCGCCTCCCAAATAACGTGAAGCGTCAACAACAGGAAACAACGATATGTACTCATTTCTAACCATACTCCTGCGACTGGGTCTGGCGGTGTTTCTTGGCGCACTGATAGGATTCGAGCGCGAGAGCCGTGAGCATGCAGCTGGCATGCGCACCAACGCCCTCGTGTCCCTCGGTTCTTGCCTCTTTACCATCATCTCAGCCTTTGGTTTCCTGGACTTCATTGGTACTCCTCACGTGCAGATCGACCCTACGCGCATCGCCTCCTATATTGTCGCCGGCATCGGTTTTCTCGGAGCAGGCAGCATTTTTTTGAGTCAAGATAAAAATAGAGTCAAAGGACTTACCACAGCAGCGACCGTCTGGCTTGTAGCCGCCATTGGTATGGCATGTGGAGCAGGGTTGTTTGCAGTAGCGGTGGTGGCAACGGCGCTGGGGCTTATTGTGTTGATCGTACTCCGATTGCTGGAACGGCTCGTTTTGCCTCGACAGACTGCAACAACACAACGCCTCCAAATAGAGGCAGCATCCATGGAAGGTCAACTCATTGGACAGGTATGCGATGCTTTGATGCACGCTGGCATACGCATCAAGACGCTGGATCTACGCGCAGATCAGGAAGGTGAAATGCTTCAGATAATATGCACCATCCCTGATACCGCTACTTTAGCGAAAGTGATCGACCAGTTGCGAGCGCTCCCAGGAGTTCGTACTGTACAGGCAAACCTGCAAGACATCGACAAGATGAACGAGGCTTCAAATGGAGAATAGATAGAGTGAAACAGAAACAGGCTACGCGGGCGACCCCTCAAGTGACCTGTATCACATCAAAAACACGATATGCTATAATACAACGATAGAACAGGGGCCTGAGAAAGGCACCGCACCATAATCAATACACGCGTCGAGTTGAGGCGCGTCCAATCCTGATTGACGGAGAAAAAAGATTCATGCCGACACGTAATGATGCTTATAGGCTCATGACCAACCACGTTAAAAATGAAAACCTGCAGAAACATATGCTCTCAGTAGAAGCCGCCATGCGTTTTTACGCGCGAAAATATGGAGAGGACGAAGAAATCTGGGCTATGACGGGCCTGCTCCACGATTGTGACTACGAGGAATATCCTGATTTGAAAGAGCACACCTGGGTACTGGCGCAGCTCCGTGCGCAAAAAGATGAAGTCCAAAGGATTCGCCGCGGGCGTCAATCGCGAGGACCTGTTCAAGGGCGCCGAGGAGCTCGGGGTAGACCTGGACGAGCATATCGCCTTTGTGATACAAGCCATGTCCAGCATCGCCGACACGCTTGGTCTGGCCGGAGTACAACCAGAATCAACAACCGTAGGATAAGTAGTACAGGCATCGTTACCAGCAATGCAACAGCACCAACAATCCCACGACAAAAGGCAGCGACTCTTCACCGCGAGCGAGGTCGCAGAATTTGAGTACTGTCCACTGGTCTGGTGGCACCAGCAATATGAACCATTGGCTGATGCAGACACGGAGGAGCTTTTTGCCCGTTTAGTGGAACTGGAGCACGAGAATGGTACACAGGCTCCAGGATTGCCAGAATATCAAATGGTTGAACAGCTGTTAGTGCGCAAGGGAGCCTTTGATGAAGGGCGGCAACAGCACCAGGAGCACGCCGAAGAGGTCGAGGAGATACAAGAAGAGCTCGTGGTTGCTGCCAGGAGAAGCGGCAATATGCGCATTTTAGGGCTGGTGGCCGCGGTGTTCCTGGTCCTTGCCGTACTATTGATTGTTGCCGCGATACTCTTGCGCTAATTCGCTTACAGTTGTGTGTTCCTCGCCCATGTTGTTGCAATGCGATGATCGTTACCTTTGAGATACCAGTCATCGTGACCATACGCATAGTAGAGAGTACCGGTTATGTATAGTAGCATCCTTCTTCCCGCCGGACTCGGACTGCTGCTCGTCGCTCTCGGGCTCGGCATCCTGATATTGAACGAACGCCGCTTCCGGCGAGAACGATTGCTGGCGGAACGTCACCGCGCGCTGGGCTTGCCAGAGGGAGAACTTGTCTACGAAGATGCCGATGGCGAGGGGGAGCCGTTGTCATCAAGCGCCTATCCACTGGTGGGCAAGCCGGATTATATCGTCCAGCTGCCCGATGGTCGACCCGTCCCTATCGAGCTGAAGCTCGGTATACACGATGCTACCATACCCTATAGTAACCATAGCATTCAGGTGGCATCGTACTGCCTGATTCTCGAAGACTATTTTGTGCATGCTCCAACCCACGGCATCCTGCGCTACGCGGACCGCGAGTTTACCATTGAATACACACCTGCTCTGCGTAGAAAAGTGATCAAGTTGCTGACAGAGATGGAGCGTTGCAGCGAGCACCAGCCGCCGCCACTGGCAAAACAGCGTCTGGCGAAATGCCGCGCCTGCGTCTTTCAACCAATCTGCCCCGTCGGCCGCGACAAATAAAACAAGAATAGAGGAAAATCAATGCCAAGCGAACTTATAGAACTGAGTGGACACATTATTGACTCCTGGACATTGCCACGCTCCTGGGATATCATCATGGACCGTGGAGGCAACTTTGTCGTCGAAGAGATGCGCGTCGGCCGCAGGAAGGACGAACCAAGCTACGCGCGACTCAGGGTTGAAGCGCCCAACGATGAAGTATTAGATCTCATCCTCTCCGAACTGCAGCAGTTTGGAGCAGTCCTGCTTCATGGCGAGGACGCGCAGACAGTGGCCGTGGAGCAGGACGGCGTACTTCCCGCAAAGTTCTACTCCACGACCAATCTGCCAACACAGGTACGCTTGCGCGGGCAATGGGCCACTGTTGAAGGCATAGAAATGGATGTTGCCGTCGT
>VBHS01000310.1 GCA_005881295.1 Chloroflexota bacterium | reverse complement strand
ACGTGATGCAACCAAAGTGCCTTCCTGACGGGGGATACTATGCTGCCGAGCTGGCTGGTCAAGCGGCACGATGCACACCTGTTCTCCTGTGTCTTCGCTCTGCGAGTGTTCGCTGCGTTGCTCACCTGTTGCTGTGCCACTCCGGCCAGGGCGGGGCGGCCCTTTGGCACGGATAATGCGAGGGACAGTAACTTCGAGATTGACAACTAGTGGCGTATCACTGCTCATTGACACTTGCCTTTCCCAAGACTCGCGGCCAGTTGACTGAAAGTAGACATGAACTGAAGTTATCACAATTGTACATATTTTGTGTCGTGTTTGCAATGGACTTGCGCCCAGCAGTTGGAATGGGTACACTATCGATAGTAATAAAACCATCGATAAGACGGAGCCTGATTATGAGTACATCTCAACCTGGTAGGCCAAATACGGCGATTGCTTCACAACCTGCTCGCGATGCCGCGCCGCGCCGCTTGATCGTCACTGCCAGCGTCGTGATTTTTGCGATACGTGATTGGTCGCTGTGGATATTGTTGCGTGAACTGCGCCCCAATCTCCATGCACATGCGGTACCTAGTCTGCGCGTGGGATGGGCACCGGTGGGCGAGATCGAGTCAAATCAACGTGTGCTGGATGCAGAAGTGCGTCCCGTCTTGCGCACAGCGCTGCATACACTTCGTTCGCAGGTTCAACGGGATCCAGAGATTGTATTGCGCTACCTGGCGGACATGGGTATCAGTCAGGGTATGGATTGGTGGGGACAGGAAGGGAAAGCGTTTGCAAACAAAGAGACCCGCCCAATGGGGATATTGAAAGAACCCTCGACCGGTGATGGTATACTGACGCTTGCCGAGGCTACCATGCTCTACAAGGCGTTTTTCCCGGTGGATGAGCAAATAGACCTTTCAAATTTACGGCGGCGTTTCCTGGCAACGAACCGGCTTGAGCCATTAGATGAAGAGCGCCCCGTGCGTGGTCGTGAGCTCGACTGGCGCCGCGTCAGTCGAGCCTATCGCTACCATGCTTCAAGAGAGTGAGCATATTTTAGCGATCTCGGATGCCGTTTATAGTGATAAAAAGGTAGCATATGGCAAAAGTAACGACAGGTACAGGCGATACAGGATATACAGGTTTACTCGGGTCTGAACGTGTAGCTAAATACGATCCGCGGCCCGACACATTTGGTACGGTCGATGAAGCAACATCTGCTTTGGGCCTAGCGCGTGCGATGACACAGGATGCAAAGGTCAAAAAAATCATCTTCGACATTCAGAATGATCTCTACTATCTCATGGCGGAACTGGCCGCGACGCCAGAGAATTATGAACAAATGGGTTTTCGTATGACGGCTGAGCACGTGCAGAGGCTGGAGCAGGTAGAAGAGGCCCTCAAACAGGAAGTGGAAATACCCAACAAATTTATCATTCCTGGGGATACTCCTGATGGGGCGGCACTTGACCTGGCACGCACCATCATTCGTCGCGCGGAGCGCATGGCGGTCAAATTGCTGCACGATGGCGTCATCGAGAATGGTGAAGTTGTGCGGTACTTGAACCGGCTCTCTGACCTGGTCTTTATCATCGCGCGCTATATCGAGGTGAAGTCATCGCTGGCCCAGTTGGCTGAATAGTGTGGTGCGCCTTGCGGCATATCAGGCTCCCAGGATGGTCGTGGCCTGTGAAGAAAGCAGGCCGCCGCTCCCATGGGCTACCGCCAGTTTTGCGCCTTCCACCTGGCGAGGGCCGCACTGACCGCGCAACTGGCGCGTGGCCTCTATGATCAGAAATATCCCACGCATGCCAGGATGGTTGGATGAAAGTCCACCACCGTCCGTATTGATTGGCAATTGTCCTCCCAAAGCGATGCGTCCGTGCTGGACAAACGCCCCTCCTTCACCTTTCTTGCAAAATCCCAGGTCTTCGAGCAGCAGGAGCACGGTAATGGTAAACGAGTCATAGAGCATCGCCATGTCTACCTCGGTAGGTGTGATAGCGGCCTCACCAAAAGCGCGTGGCCCGGTGAGGGCCGCAGCGGTAACTGTCATATCCGGCATCTGTGAGATGTGTGCATGGGTGTGACTTTCGCTGCTCCCCAGCACAAAGATGGGTTTCTGCTTCAGATCACGCGCTCGTTCTTCAGTCGTCACAAGTACGGCTCCTCCGCCGTCGCTTACAATGCAACAGTCGAGAAGGTGGAGTGGATCGGCAATCATGCGCGAGTTAAGCACATCCTGAACCGTTATTGGCTCACGGTACATAGCAAGTGGATTGAGCATGGCATGGCGGCGCGTTACGACCGCGATTTCAGCCAGTTGTTCCGAGGTAGTGCCATACTGATACATGTGACGGTGTGCAGCCATAGCATATGCTCCGACCAGCGTATTACCATAGGGCGCCTCGTACGTATCTTCGGAAATGGTCGCGGGACGCGCGCCCGTGCCTATCATCCTTCCACTGCTCGAAAGCTGGGTACTGGCGTACGTGATCAGCGCTACATCGCACTTACCCGCGCGGATCGCCGCTACGGCGTGGTTGAGGTGTGCCTCGAATGAGGATCCACCGATCGACGTGGTATCAGTGTAGCGTGGAAACATCTGCAAATATTCACACAGCATGACGGTAGGCATGCCCAGGGAATGTGAACTACAAAAGACGGCGTCTATATCGTTTTTACGGAGGCCGCTATCATCGAGCGCACGCCATATCGCCTGTGCGTGAAGTTGCATCTCGGTCATATTGGGAACTCGACCGTAATCCGATTCGGCGACGCCGACAATGGCAACGCGCCCGTTATATGAGGACATATGCTCTGTGCTCCTTTGCTTACGCTTTGTAGTTACCAATTGAGCGCGTGCGCACCTGGCTCTCTTTTAGGGAGAATAGTCCCGCTTACGTTTTACCTCGGCTGCACTATTATAGCTTCCTGGTAATGAGCAAGGCAAGGGATGCTCTTTTCTTGTTTCTGCGTGGAAAATGCAGTATACTCTGAAAAACGGTACAGTAGCGAGGAGAACGGATGACCATGGTAGCTGATTCCAGGCCTAAACCCCTGCCTATAGTGACAGATGAAAATCGCCCGTTCTGGGATGGGTGCAGGCAGGGCAAACTGCTGTTACAGTATTGCGACCAGTGCCAGCAACACCAGTTCTATCCGCGTTTGTATTGTATGCACTGCGGTTCTAGCAGCATACGTTGGGTTCAAGCCTCTGGGCGCGGTATAATCTATTCCTATACCATCATATACCAGAACAAATCTCCTGAATTTGTGCGGGATACCCCGTACAACGTCGCAGTTGTACAGTTAGAAGAGGGACCGCGCATGATGAGCAATATCGTGGAAACTGACCCTGCCGAACTACGTGTAGATCTGCCGGTCACGGTCGTTTTTGATGCGGTCAACGACGATATTCATTTGCCACGCTTCAAAGCGCTATAATATTTTCCTCTCCGCGCATGCCAGGATGGTGTCGCAATGCGATCGACCAGGAGGGAGGTTCATCGGGGATAAGCACTACAACTGGTACTCCTCTGCCACGCGGTTCTTCCAGATTCTCACCTTCGTTATACCAGCCTCTTGAAGAATGGCTTCACTCTGTGTATGGGCCTGTGCGACCTCCCTTGGAAAATGTGCATCTGATCCCACGCTCACAGGCGTTGCGTTTAGAGCGCAGGCACGCGCAAGGCGGCGCACAAGGCCGGGATAACTCAATACGTCATAGCCATTTATCTCCAGGGCAACGTCACAGCGTGCTGCTTCAGCCGCAAGCCGTTCAAGTTCCTCGTCCAGGAGCGGCGGGAGATAGGGGTTTTTGCGACGCATACGAACCGGATGGCTTACCAGGCTAAAGTAGCCACTGCTAACTGCCTGCCTCAAGAGCTCGAAGTAACGCAGCCAGGATCTTTCTCCCTCTGCGCGGTCCCACTTCTTCTCGCTCTCGAACTGCTCTCCATCGATTTCATGCACAGAGCCAATCAGAAAATCCCAGGGAAAGCCCTGCAGGTATCCCTGGATGACATCGTTCTTTGCAGGGATAAAATCAACTTCCATTCCCAGCCGCACATCAATGCCTGGAAGGTGTGCTGCAGCGTGCACTGCCTCGATATAGACAGGAAAGGTGAGCAGCGGCCCTTCGAGCGGCAGATGTTCCAGCGTGTGGCGTGCTTCGCCCATCTCAAAAATATGTTCCGAGAGGCCGAGAACGCGCAGCCCTTTCTCACGTGCTGCCTCAACCACCTGGTGAGCGGAGCTGTGAGAGACATGGCTGTGGAAGTCGCTCTTGATTTTCATGCAGCACAGCTCTCCTGCGAAAAGACGATATCTGCTGTCATCATTGCTGCTTTACTACCGCGATGGCGAAACCATCCGTATAGTCGTCGTCCATGGGCAGCAGAAGGGAGACGAGGCGCGAGTCGCTTGCTATACGTTTATTAAATTCGGCAATACCGGCCAACCCTTCGTCTTCTGGCTGTTTGAATGCTTTGCCCGAGCGTATACAGTTGTCAGCCACGATAATGCTGCCGGGTCGGCTCAGCCGTAGAGCCCAGTCCAGGTACTGAGCATAGGGAGGCTTGTCGGCGTCGATAAAAACAAGATCGAAGGGCGCCTCACTTTCTAGCGCTGGCAGAAGGTCAAGCGCTTTCCCAACGCGCACTTCACTACGGTCACCGACACCGGCCCTCGCGAAGGAGTCTCGCACCACTTTGGCATGATCGGGGTTCACCTCCAGGGAGATGAGGCGACCACCGGCGGGTAGGGCGCGCGCAAGCCAGATGCCGCTATACCCGGCCAGGGCGCCAATTTCCAGTATTTTATGCGCATTGCAAGTCGCCGCCAGCAGTTGCAGAAACTTGCCCTGGATCGGCGAAATCTGGATTTCTGGTAAACCAGCCTGTTTGGCTGCTGTCAACGCGGCTCGCAGTCCTTCATCTTCGGCTGCAAACATGTCGGTAATGGCTGCTTGAATATCCCAGCGTGTCTTTGTTGCTTGCTGTAATGTTGTCAATTCCGTAGCGTTGTCTGACAAGATAGACCTCTCTATTCTACTGTTGAATGCGTTTTCTGCATTGAATCATGCCCTTACCGTCTCGGACCTGTAGTTTGCCAGGACGTGTTCGACCCACTCCAGGTCGATATTGGCATGACAATCGGCGAAAATATCGCGTGCCTGGTGGAGATAAGCCAGACCCTTGCCGAATTGCACATCTCCTGGAGCACGGCGCTCGATCAAAGTAACGCCATAGCCATGCAAGGCGCGAGCGTAATCGAGACGAAATTCACACTCGCGAAATATTTGGAGCGCCCGATCAAAGTAGGCGTTCGCCTGTGTATATTCTCCACACACGGCCAGTATCCTTCCGAGTAAGCGGTACGAGCGAGCTAGCATCCTGGTGAGCTCATACCGCTCTGCTTCCTCCATAGTGTGCACCGTCTCTTGTTTTGCCCTCTCCATATCACCAAGCAAAAAGTAGATACTTGCCAGGATCAACTGTCCTTCTACAACCAGTTCGGTTTCCAGCCCCTCGACCACCACTGCTCGCTGTAGGGTTGACATCGCACGTATAAGAAGCCGCGTACATAGCACTGTTGAATAAGAAACGTTTCCACCGTTTGTGCCCTGTGTTGCACCAGCTTATCTGGTCTGCCTCATTAATGCTTTCCGCCATCGCCAGACTGCGCCTGAACCACTCTTCTGCCTCTCGTAATTTACCAGAGCGAGTTGCCATCTCGCCGAGGTTGCCTGTGACAATGGCGATATTCGGCTGATTTCCCAGGCGTTCAGCTAACTCGAGTGAACGCTGCATGTATGTCAAGGCCATACTGTTTTCTGACTTCACAGCGTGAACTGCTCCCAGGTTGCTATAGACCTGTGCCAGAGCCGTGGCGAGGTTATGCTGTTCGAAAATTGCCAGCGCTTTGTGCAATTGTTGCAGTGCTTCAGCAAATTGACCGACATTTGCCGCGATGACTCCGAGCAGTTCATGCGCCCGCCCAACTTCTAAAGGAGCTCCTAAGATAGCTCGTTCCGTGCGTGTTTGAAAACTATTGTAGTTGTCCCTATTGTGCACATTGCGCTCGGTGAGTTCGGTGAGTTCGTTCAGTGTACCTGGCTGCTCTTCTCTCTTGTGGCCTACCGGATGGCCCACTGGGGGGTACCCGCTTTCTTCATTCCGCTCTTGCATTGCCTGCTCGAGCATCTCAAGGGCCTCCAGAGCAATACGGGTTGACTCATCGTAGTTGCCTTGCAGGCTGCGTATACTGCCAAGCTCAAGATGAACACAGGCCCAGGCTGCGCCAGAGGTGACACCTGCTTCAAGCATAGCCTGTTTCCCACGTTGATAACACACGTAAGCCTGGTCAAAGAAGCCGTTAGCGGTCCACGTACGCCCAATCTCTCTCCATATCAAAGCCTGTATCTGAGCTTCCCGCATCCATTCATCCTCTGATGCAAATGTTCGTTGTTGGTTGCGCAACACAAGGATGCACTCATAGGTCCGCCGGGCATCTTCATAATTGCCCTGAACTTCAATACATTCACAGACACGTTCCAATAAGCGAGCCACGTGTAGCGGTGCTGTTATGTCCGCTTTATGAAGTACAGCTTCAAAGTCACCTTCTTTGAGAGGCAATTTACCGTGGGTAATTGTTTGTATGGCCTGGATGTAGTACTGTTCTGCTTCCGCGAAAGCAGAGAGCGAATAGGCCTGGTTTCCAGCGAGTTCGGCGTAGTGGGCTACCTCGGTGGGGTCAGCGCCGCCTTTGCTGAGATGATAGGTGATGGCCGCAGCGATTTCTCCCTCGTGCCCCTGGTGAGCCCGCAATAGCGCACTTGCTGCGCGCCTGTGGAGTTGCGCGCACCTCGCCGCAGAGAGGCGCTCATACAAATGGCTCACAATCAATGGGTGCCAGAAATGGTAGATAATGCGTGAGCCGGTGCCTTCCTCCATGAGCAATCCAGCCCGCAAGGCCTCTTCAAGTAGATCGAGGATCATGTCCTCCGGGTGTTCATTGGCCATGAAAAGTAGCTGACCGAACTCGAATGAGCCACCCAGAACTGCTGCTTTTCCTAATAGCGCCTGGCACTCGCTACTTAATCTTCCCAGGCGGCGTTCAAGAACGGCGGCAATACCTTCCGGCAATGAGCTGCCAGGCGAGACTCGAAGGTGTTCTCCCTCGACTGTAGAACGTAACGATAGACTGTTCTCTGCGCAAGTCAGCGATGAGGGTACGTAAGCCGTGTCCTGGAGAAAGCTCGACATCCCGGCACGTACCGAGTAACAAGATGCGCTCGTCCTGTAAATGGCGTGTAATATAGGCAAGGAGCTCTCGACTACTGCCATCCGTCCAATGGAGATCATCCAGCACTAACAGCAAGGGATTAGTTTTGCTCAAGGTACTCAAAAGCCCGGCGGTGGCCTCCCACAAGTGAAGCCGCTCCTGCTCAGGAGGAAGTTGTGGATACGTTCTCTCATTTTGCGAGGATATGTAGCGCAATTCAGGGAGTAATGTGCTCAGTCTTTCCAGTAAGGTTGGGGCATAGTGTTCAGTGGAGGCAGCTTCCATGTTGGCGTGGGAATTGACGGTTGAAATGAGTAATTCGGTGGGAACATGTTGTAAGAGTGTGCGCAAGAGTTCTATCCAGGGGCGGTAAGGAACAGCGCCCTCCTGTTCATATGCTCTCGTCCATGCTACTACCCAGCCTCTTGTATTCGCCTCGTGACTCAATTCCTCGGCCAGTCGTGTTTTCCCAATACCTGCCTCGCCCATCAGGAGTAACACATGTGGATTCCTCATAGACCCGGGCATTGAAGGGGTATTACCTGAAGGTATCACCTCTCCTTCGAGCGAAACCATAACGCGCCGCATCGCCTGGAGTTCACGCTCGCGACCAATCAATGGACTCTGATTATAGCGGCCTAACTGGCTTGTGCCAACAAAAGGAGCTACTACATGGGCAATGGTTTTCTCTGCGCCTGAAGATTGTTGGGGTATGCGAAACTCAGACGGGGCTTCTCTCTCCTGCGCAGCTTTCTGATTCAGGGCATTCTGTGACTGTTCCACCTGTTTCTCGTCCCGTGTCTCAAGGATCTCCTGGACGTCTGTGGGATGTGAGATGAGGAACTTCGGCTGGGCAATTTCGCTGATTTGCCCCAGGCGCAGCTTTTCATAAAGCTCACGCGTTTCCGGTAAAGGTTCGCTATCGTAGTTCCGCTCAAGCCTGGTGGCAAGCAGGCGATACGTGTTTAGCGCTTCTCCTCTCCGGTCAAGCTGTGTTAGCAATATCATGAGGCGCTGTACGGCTGTTTCATCGGTAGGGTCGGTAGCGAGGAGCCGGTTAAGCGGTTCCATGGCGCTGGCGAAGGCCTTGCGCGCCTCACGCAACTCTGCTAATTTAAGCAGCAAACCAGTCCAGCCACGCTTGAGGGCCTCACGGCGAGGAGCTGCCCATTCTGAATAAAGTTCTTCCAGTAAGTAGTCGCCGGTATACAGGACAGCTGCGACCTCTAACAAGTGTTCAAGCTGGTTAGCGCTGGCAATATCCAAACTCTGATTTGTCGAAGCCTGGTTACTGCCATGTATGCCAAGGAGGGAATTTGCCTCTTTCAGCACGCTTTCAAATGCTTCTGCGTCGACCCAGATCTCGGTGCGATCCGCCAATTCAAGTACATCGCGTTCCAGGCGCAGCATCCGAGAAGCTGCAGGGCGTGCAATTTCGGGTTCGAGGATCTGTCGTAGCTCGTGTACCGCACCATTCAGACGATTAGCTGCCGTCTCCATATCCAGGTCGGGCCACAATGCTTCCATTGCCTGTTCTCTACCCAGGCGGCGACCAGGGCTACTGAGGAGACAGCCAAGGAGCGCCCGCGCGCGCCGGCGATGCCAGGTGCGATTGATGACCGCGCACCACTCGTTTCCCTGTAAGCGTTCTATGCGAAATTGTCCGAGGGCAAAGATTCGGAGAACCTGCGTGTTCAGCTGGAGTGGCAGCCTTTCTCCATGTGCTGAACCCATGCTTGTATGGGATGTTCCTGCTTTATTTATGCGTGAAGATTGGTTAGCTGCCGGCAGAGGAACTCCCTTCCCTGCCTCCACATCTCCTGCTGTCTGCCGCTCTATGTCAATACCTGGAGGAAGATGTATTCCAATGTATTTGCTAATAGTGCGCCCTTTTTCACTCCAATAGGCGTACCAGTAGGGACCGTGTCCGTCTCCTTCCTTACACTTGCGACAACGCTCTTTTCCGCAGCGCGTGTACTGCTTGCGATAGGTGACTTTACTGCTCATTGCCAAGTGCTTACCTGCTCTCCCTTAAAGAAGAATACATGCAATGGATCCTGTGCGGATGCTCTCAGGCGTTAATACCGGTTAGGTTCCCCTGCATATAGGTGAAGCGCGCCTGCTCCACTTCAATGCTAATCTTACCAGTCCAGGATAGAAGGCCCCTGGCTTGAGCCACGGGGATGAATGGCCTGCCACCCCAGGTGCCGAGACACTCGACATCTGTTCTAGCATGTGCTATACTTCAATCCGTTCTATTGCACATTTTCAACACAATAGCATTTCAGTGGGTTCTCTGGTGCAGGACCAGAGGGAAAAATGCTACCGGGTTCATAAGTCGTGCCATCCGATACAGGGGTCTGTGAGTCACGCCCGCCTCTGTGGATGAACCGAACGAGTGCCGTGGGACGACACGGCTGCGTCATTCCAGAAGCCCCTGGCGCGGGAGCCATGGGGAGTCGTCACTAGCTGAAATGAAAAGTGAAGTTGCTCCGTGATCACTATTGATCTTCGAGGCCACGACCTCGTCATTACACCGCCCGGGGAATTGTTGCACCTGCCAACACCCGAATTGCTTACGGCCCTCTTCGGGTCACAACTGCCCGCATCGATTCACAATCATATAGGGCGCGATAAGCGCTCTCACTTTCTGCGCACTTATCCAATCTTCTTTAACGCCGTGAAACGCGCTTTACAGCAACAGCAGACGCCTTTCACTGTTGCTTTCGAGGAACGACCTACGTTGCCTTTCTCAACCTCACTCCAGGTAGAACCGCGCCCATACCAGGAAGAGGCGTTG
>VBHS01000309.1 GCA_005881295.1 Chloroflexota bacterium | reverse complement strand
CCTGGTCCAATCGTCCCAACTGCAAAAGCAACCTTCCTCTATTGACCAGGAGCATCCCTTTCTCTCTAGGAGCGGAACTATGACCCTCGTCCACCAGCTTTTGTAGGACCTGCAAAGCACGATCACTGTAGGCGAGGGCTTCCTGGTAGTCTCCTAATTGTCCGAGCAATTGTCCGTAATCGTCATAGGAAACCGCCAGCGAACCTGGAACGACAAATCCCGCCTCCTTCAGTTTCAAGCATTCCTTCATGGCCTGCTTCGCCTCTTCGAGATGCCCGGTACTGCGCTGATAATACGCCAGGTCGTTGAGGAGCCGAGCCCGTTTGAACCGGATGTGGCTCTGCTCTACGGGCGAGGCGAAGCGCTCATACCGCCGTAGCAACGCAATACACTGCTCATGGACTGTGACTGCTTGCTGCCTGAGGCGAAATGCCTCTTCATGCAGCTTTGTGGCCTCCGCCTCATCTTGTTCCTTTTTGGCCTGGGCATCCTGAAAATCTCCCCACCGGCCAAGCACATACGCCCGTCGATCAAGGAGTTCTGCATACGTGATGGGCTTTGTATCCTGTAGGTCTTCATACTGCTTACACACTTGGTCGATCAACGACCATGCCTCGGCATACTGTTTCCCAAGCGTGAGATAGCGCAGTTTGTGGTGAACGAGATGAACCAGTGTCCTTGGCTTGAACGCAACGCTCCCATTCCGCATCGCCTCGTAGAGACTCAGGTATGCCTTTTTGCGTTCAGGAGCGACTAAATCCCGGTCAAGAGATCGTGCGAGCAGATAATGGTGTAAGAGCTGGCCACCAGCCTCATTTTCTGCTGAGAGATGCCAGGGAAAAGATCTCATGATTTCATCGGTAACGCGAGCCAGACGTGACGCGTGTCCAAAAGCAAAACTGAGCCAACCATACTCGATCAAGAGTTCCGCTGCCTCGAGGAGGCGATGCTGTTTGAGATAGAGAATAGCGAGTTCCGTGACAAGTGCTGCCTGCTCCTGTTCGCTTTGAAAGGTTCCCTGATCCAACCAAACGCTGTACATCTGAGCCAAGCGTTGCTCAACCTCGCCGAGACGCTCTTCGACAAGCAATTTCTGAACACCCGCTTCTCTCACCAAAGGCTGTAGATACGCCCGTTCATCAAGACCCGTAGCGTTACGGTCCACCAGTGATGCCTTGAGCAATTCCACAAACGCATATTCTCCCTGCTGATTGATTTCAGCAAGCAGAGGAAACGGCAAGGCTAGTGGGGAAGCTGATACCACCTCTAAGAGCTGGATCGCGTCAGAGGACAGCCGTTTGCTGATGACCTGCAGAAGCAGCTGGCGGGCTTCAAAATCCGCCGCCTCAAAGACGTGTGGCTCCGCCAGAAGCCGCTCCACGAGTTGCTGCTGCTCGTTCTTTTTCTCCTGGGAAGAGCTGGGTTCAGTCCTTCTTCTCCATGAGAATGAGAAGCGCGGGCGTTGCAAGCTAGCTGCACGCAGCTCGATCATCAGGGCATTGCCACCACAACGTTCTGCCGCCTGTTGTAAGAGTTCTTCGGCTACATCGGTAAAGCCCAGGCGTCGCCAGATTTCTGCACCTGTTCTCGGATCTAGCGGTGGAATCATCGTTTCGTCGCCATCGGCTACAAACACACGCTCTCGCCCACTCCAAAGAGGCCACTCACGAGTTGCCAGGTAGATCAGCGCCCGGTGTTGGTGTTGGAGGAATGCAGTCAAGAACTGCCGCCAATTCTCTGTCAACTGTCCAAGCTGATCCAGGATCACCTGTGCATCATCTACGAGCAGAACAACGCGCTGCTCTGCTTCGGTGAGCCGCTTGAGTACCTGCTCGATCCGTTCGGTGAGGGGTGGCGTTTTTGTGGCTTCTGGCTCTGCGACATACAATTCCGCCAGGATTGTCGCCAGGAAGGTGTCTAAGTGGTCATCGGGGGTGATGTCAGAGGCTGGCGAGAAGGTGTAGAAGATGGGCCAGTATTCCTCATGTTCCAAGAGATTCTGTAAGAGGAGTTTCAGGCTTGATGTTTTACCTGCGCCCATCATCCCCTGGATCACCACAAGTTTCTTCAGCGGCACAACTTCAAGGTAAGAGAGCATCGTTGTGTGCCACGCTTCCCGACCCACAATGTAGCTGGTGTCGAAAGAGAGCGTGTGGTGCGCCTGCGCTCTGAAGTTCTTTGTCCGTTCACTGTCCTTCGTACTGTCCTTCAACGGTATGTCCTGATCGATTTGGGCCAGGTGGATCTCGAGCAGTCTCCACTCGCTCTCTGGACGCAGTTTTGGACGACGGCGTTGCAAAGATTCGATTTTGAGGCGGGCCAGGTGCAGGTAGGTTCGGCGTTCTTCTGGAGAGAGAAGCATGCCATTGCCAGCAGTGAAGGAGACATACAGAGGTAAGAGTTCCTCGAATTGAGGAGCACGCTTGCCTCGTTCCAGTTTGCGATACATGTCTGCGGTCAAGGTAGGGACGTGATAGGTTTGAAAGATATCGGGAAAGGTCTCGGATACCTCCTGCTGTTGAAGCTGTTCTCGCTCTCGCAAATAGCGTAAGAACGCTCCGAAGGTATTGACATGCACGATGGGTTGAGCAGTGCGTAGCGGAGTGACCCTGATGTTCAGGTGTGGATCACCCTGTTTCTGCGACTGTGGTTGTTGCATTCCTTTACTCCACTTACGTTCCATTTTTCCCTGGCCAAGGTGCTTTCTCATGCATGAACACATTTTCCGTGGTCAGTATAGCATACCTTGTCCTGCTTCGTACTCGTTTGTTGGTCTCTCGCGTCAAGTCGACTCCTAGAGCGATGGGCAATCTCTGCTTCACACACAATGTTCCTGACGCTGTCATATATCATACTCTTTCTAAAGTGTAACAGAGGAGTTTCCTGGCTAATGGCCGCTAGCGGCCATTAGCCAATCCAGATGTTCCTTTTTAGGGGTAGTTTTGAATTTCAAGTACTCGACACAACACACGCTGTTGCTACGCTCCATTCTGACGGAGCGAGAAGGAGTCTCGCTCCTTCATATGTCAATGGACTATTACGGTGATGCTCTGGCCTTCCGGTGCAATTTGGGTGAAATCCCCTTTATAAAGGGCTACCTCCAAGGGTCTATAAATGGCTCTTAGACGTTGTTTCAATGGCCGTCACAGGCCATCATGCATCCTCTCACTTTGAGTACACTGCTTCTTGGATGGTGAAACGATGAGAACGTACGTTCCGGCCTTACCCTCATTGTTGAGTTCGTTGTATCACCATCTTATTGTACCATCCTCAAAAACCGGATCGGATAGTGGACGTCGTTGGTCAACTCGCCTACAACGAGCAGACAGCTACACCTACCAGTAGAAAGGAGGACGCGGCTTCCCATCTCCTGAAGGGAGTCCCTGCCGCACAAGGATGTATGGATATCGACGGTGAAATGATCTTGATGGGTTTCTGCCTCGTCCTCTTTGGCTTCACGCTTGGGATGGTGGTCTTCATCCTGGTTCGACACCAGGTCTTCCCAGATAAGGCCTACGCCCCGAAGAACAAGTCGCTCTCCTACAAAGGGGATGTGCTGCGCACGATTGGCGTCTTACAGCAACTCCAGGTCATGATCGGGCGCGAGGCCGCCGAACACAATCCCAGCCTTGCGGATCTGGTGGGTCTCATTCGATCAGCACAGCGGGAGTTTGGGCGCAGCGCCTCCCTGGAGGGCACGATCCAGGCACTCGTGGTCCTGGACATGGAGCGCCAGCTCGTCAGTCGCAAGTGCAAGCCAATGCCGCCAATTGAAGCTCTGGCACCAGTCCAACCGGAGACGGTGATCGCATGATACAGGATCCACGACGTGCGAGAGGAAGGCAAGAGGATGTATCAGTCGGAAGAGGTCTCATCAGATCTCTTGGACCCGGTGAGACAAACCGGAGATGGCCATATCTCAACATTGTGGTGTGACACAAGAAAGGAAGAAGAGCCGATGAACCATCAGCTTACTACTGCTGAAACGGCCTTACAGGAGATGATCAATGCATGCGAACAAGGCCACCCTTGGCAAATCAGCATCATTCTTGGCTACGCTCAATGCAATCGCATCGTCCTCGCCCCCGGTACCGTCTGTGTCTCAAAGACGCGCTGCAAGCTGCCTAGTGGCTTTTGCCAACAGCAGCACCGTTTCAGAACTCCTCAAACCGAACAGGAGGTTTTGCGATGAGTCTCCGGCAGCAACCAGGAGTGCCGACCACGTTCCCGCCCCGCTACACGCAGAGAGCAACGGTGCGGCCACAGGACACAGACGAAGAGGAACCGTATGGCTACGACCAGGAAGCAGATGATGATGCATATGATGACTACTACCCCTCGCGTTTACCAAACAGTGCGATACGTTGGCAAGGTCTCACCTCCAAGCAGCCCCAACACGTCGTCATGACACAGGGGCCACACAAGGTCGTGCGCTATCGCTACCAGCAGGTGCCTCCACGGCAAAGCCGAACCCAGGATGCGGTACCACCTGTCCCAGTATCGCAGAGACCAGCAGCTCCGCACCCGAAACGCGCTCATCGCGTCCATTGGTTGGTCTACGTGGGACTGACTATGCTGGTGATGTCGGCCGGATGGACGGGGCTGAACCTGGGACTCTCCTGGTGGCACGGCTACCAGGATGATCTGCACTATGGATATCCACGAACCTTCCAGACAGATATGGCAGTCGGGCATGGGACAGGCCAGAGCCATTTTCTTGCGCTCAATTTACACGGCCATCTGGAGGTGATCGAGTTTCCAGGGGGAGACGCAAGTAAAGCCGTCCTCTATGCGGGTCCTGTCCTTTACGGGCCAGGGCAAGACCTGATGCCGGTGACCCTCGCGTTCCGCGATCTCAATGGAGACGGCAAGCTGGATATGCTGCTCCTCTATGGCGATCAGACCGCCGCGTTTATAAACACCGGGACTGGATTCCGGCCAGCAACTGTCCAGGACCATCTCACGTTGTAGGACGTCACCAAGGGAAGCTGTCCCCCAATCTCGATAAAAAAGAGGAGAGAGAACGTGCATCAGTGCATCACCGGCGAGATCAAGGAGATATGCAACAAGATGAACCAATCAGACGAGGAGCAGATGCCCTCAGTGAATCCACCTCCACCTGGGATAGTACGCTTTGTCGACGTGCAGATTTATGATGTTCCCGCCGAGGACTTTCCAGAAGATTCGTTCT
>VBHS01000308.1 GCA_005881295.1 Chloroflexota bacterium | reverse complement strand
TACCGTAGGCAGAAAGGTGTGGAGGCAGGTCACTGACCTTTGTACGCGCCGGATTGGTGCGCGTCGATTGCAGGATGGTGCCGCCGCGCCTATCAATGGTGCGTGTATTGAGCCGGTTTAAAGGCATCAAGTAGCTACCCTGCCAGGTAGCGGGTTCATCGGGACGAAAAATAAGGGCGTCAAAACCGCGCGAGCGGTCCATGAAGGTGATGCCCTCCCAGCCAGCCCTGAGGCCGAGGATGCTGATACCCATAGTTTCGGCGCGATATACCACGGCTTTAATCGCAGGGTTCAGTCCCGGCACATCGCCGCCGCCGGTGAGCACTCCTAATCTACGAATGGGGCTTGTTATCTGTCCTGGCATAATTTGTTCTCTCTCCTTACATGATGATTTTCTATTGATGTATAAAGGCCCTATCCGAGAGATAGAATATCACAAATCGGCAGGTTATTTGCGTGATATACTGCTTCTATGAGACACATTTCTTAAACAATGTGCAGGTGGTGCAGTCGTACGACTGCACCACCTGAGACACGACCACGCGTGATCCTCGAAAGGAGTAAAGAACCATGTCATATGAACTCATCGAGTTGCGATGCGAAGGTGATTTTGCAACCATCACCATGAACTCCCCAAAGCGCCGCAATGCGCTCTCGCTTAAACATATGCTCGAACTCACCGATGCCTTTCGTGAAGTCGGCGAGAGTAAGGCGCTTGGAGTGATTTTAGCCGCGAATGGTCCTGCCTTTTGCGCCGGTCACGACTTTGCCGACATGGTGGGCCAGGATCTGGTGGCCATGCGGCACCTACTGAACGTCTGCACCACCTTAATGGAAACGATTCAAGCGATTCCCCAGCCTGTGCTCGCCCGCGTTCACGCGATTGCCACCGCCGCCGGGTGCCAGCTTGTGGCCACGTGCGACCTGGCGGTTGCCTCCACTGACGCGGCCTTCGCAACGCCAGGCGGGAAGGGTGGTTGGTTCTGCACAACGCCAATGGTGGCTGTCAGCCGCAACATTGGGCGCAAACGGGCGCTGGAAATGCTGCTGACGGGCGATACCATTCATGCACACACGGCCGCTGAGTGGGGATTGATCAACCGGGTGGTGCCACCCGAACAGCTCGTGGAGGAGTCCCAGCGCCTGCTCGAAGCGGCGACGCGGGGCAGTTTCATCTCCAAAGGTATGGGCAAACAGGCCTACTACACGCAGATAGACCTTCCGCAGCACCAGGCCTACGCGTACGCCATGGAGGTGATGGCAGCGGCGTCCCAGCTCCCTGATGCACAGGAGGGGATGCAGGCCTTTCTTGAGAAGCGAAAACCGAATTTCAAGCAGCCATCCTGAACTGTAGACATAGCAGATCAAAAAACGTGCCTTGGATCGGAAGGCGACATTTGATCCGGGTCGTTTAGCTCGACCCCGCGAGGCGGGGAGACGGGACCATGCAGCAAGGGATCATTGGTGGCACGCATCCAGTTATCGAGCTGATTGCGCATATCTTCCAGCACATGCGCAACGGACTGGTCATACGCTATATTACAGGCCTCATTTGGGTCAAAGATCAGGTCGTAGAGTAGTTCCAGGGGCCTGGAGCGTTCTTTCCAGCCATGCTGCACCAGTACATCTTTGCTGGGGCTATCATCGCAATTGGGTAAGACCGGCCCGAGATGGTGATCAAAGTGGCGAATATATTTCCAACGATTCGTGCGCACTGCGCGCTGCGGCTCATAGGCGGCATGGTAGGTTACTTCCGCAAAGATGGCGGCATGCACCTGTTCGATATCACCACGCATTAATGGGAGAAGAGAGGTTCCCTGCAACCAGGCAGGATATGGAATATGCAGCAGATCACAGATGGTGGGAAAGAGATCGATCTGTGAAACCAGTGTATCATAGACTTTTCCACCAAGAAACCCTCCGGGGCCGTGCATGATCAGCATCACACCGATACCATGGTCGGTCAGGTTGCACTTCATGCGTGGGAAAGCGATGCCGTGGTCCGTTGTGCAAATCACCAGCGTGTTCTCTGTGAGCCCCTTTGCATCCAGCGCTTCAAGTACAGCGCCAATGCCCTGATCCAGGACTCCGGCGCTGGCTTTAAAAGCGCCCATGTCGAGGCGAGTCTGGGGAGTATCGGGCAGCGGGGCAGGAGGCAGGGAATAATGCGCATCTCTTAGCGAACCCGGCTTCAAAAATTCACGATGGGTCTCGAAAAATCCGACCGAGAGGAAAAAAGGTTCAGGCAGGGTATTGTTCAGCAGTTCAATCGCGGCGGGCACGACGATGTGAGCCTGGTTTCCTTCTACTTTAGAAACCTGGTCGTAGCCACTACGATTGGGTTCTTTCGAGAGATGTTCCTCACCGACCAGCGCCGAGTAATAGCCCACTTCGCGCAGCATGTGAATGATATGCTGGTTGTAATCGTTGAGCGAAAAGCCACGGTGAGCCAGCCCCAGCATGCCGCTGCTGTGAGCGCATTGTCCCGTGAGAAGGCTGGCACGGCTGGGAGAGCACGTCGGGGCTGCGCTAAAAGCTTTGCGGAATAATACACCCTGCTCCGCCAGGCGTTGGATATGCGGCGTTGCAATGGCGTGCCCATAGGGTTGAACATAGCGACCTGTATCATGAGAATGAATATAGAGTATATTGGGACGGTCTGAGCGCATCAAGAAGCTCCTTTGTTACGCTTATCAGCAGGGAACGTTAAAAAAACATAGGGGAAGTTCTGCTTAGATTTACGGAGTACCAGGCGCAACGCTCCATAGGCCGTACTCACCGTTGCTGGTACATTGGCCGCCTTTATCAATCTGGCAAAATGTTCCCACGAGATTGCCATCGGCCCGTACAGCACCCGTAAAATAGAGTGGCGCACTGCTGCTGCTGGCTACAACAGTGAAGTAGATACGTTTCGCGGTATCGAGGATGCCACTGTAAGTTTCACTTCTATGCATTGCGCTGAAGGTGCCAGAAATATGTTCATTGTTTTGCAGCATATGTGTGAGCGTCATATCAGAGGAAGTTTGCTCTTGTAGATCGTCAATCGTGCCAGCATATGACGAGGCCAGGTGAGGATAGGCATTTGGCGTGAAAGTTGCTGTAGGGGTAGGAGCCACGGTCGCATGAGCAGTGGGAGAAAGAGTGGGGTGTTGAAGGATACCGGTTGAGTGGCCTACTGCCTGCGTGGCTACGTGATTCTTCCCGAAAACAGTAAATCCCCAGAAACTTGCTCCAATTCCTCCAATCACCAGCAACACAAGTAAGACAAGAAAAAAAGGGTGTGCGAAGGACTTTCTCGAGCGCCTGCCTGGCAACTGCTTTTTTTGTAGCGGCTGAGAAGGCGTCTCACCTGTCTTACCAGAGATCTTAGAAGTGGAAGGTGAGACGACTATTGAGTTGAGCGCTTCAGAGATGTGCGGCTGCTGTACCTTCTCCCCCTGTAAAGCCAGCCAGAACTCCTGGACGGTGGCAAAACGATGCATCATATTGATTGACATCGCTCGCTTGATGGCGCTGGAAACAGGTAGTGGGATAGACGGGACAAGTTCACAGGCGGGCCTTAAAGGGTCAGGGTTATCGTTACTGATCTCCGTCATTCTCTCAATAGCATCGGGCGGGATGACACCGGTCAGTAAGGTATAGAGCGTCGCTCCCAGCCCATAGATATCGGTGCGCGTGTTGGTCCCGGTCGTATAATGCTCGGGCGCCCCGTACCCGGGCGAGCAGTGGCGCACTGCACTGGTCGTTCCTTGCGTGTCATACTCCTTGGCAATACCGAAGTCCACCAGTATGGTCTTCTCTCCTACGATAGGCACAATAATATTTGAGGGTTTGATATCACGGTGAATGATCGGAGGATATTGTTGATGGAGATACTCAATAGCATCCACGATAGGAGCAAGAATGGCAGTGATTACCGGTAACGAAAAGCGCTTCTCAGGTTGGATGTGACGCAGCGTTTCCAGGTTTGGACCTTCGACATAATCCATAAGCATATACAAGCGGTCATGCTCTTCATTATCAAAGACATTATGGACTTGCGGAAGAGCAGGGTGAACGAGACGCTCAAGCACGGTACATTCAAAAGTAAAACGCTCTCTTGCCTGTTTTTGCGTGGCGACCACCTCTTTGAGCGCGAAAATACTATCTTCACGCTCTTGATCCTGTACTAAATACACAGCGCTAAAACCGCCCGTGCCAAGTAGATCAATGACAAGGTAACGGTCACGTATGATCGCTCCGGGAGAAAGCGTCTCGTGTATCTGGTGCATACTGGTCCTAACCCTTATACTTCAATAAGCGAACACTCTATTATAACCAGGTTGCTTAAGTTTTTTCAAGCTCAAGCGTCTAGAAATATCATTGTGATTTTCATTTACGCTGAAGTCAAAGAAAACGCTTCAAAAGCGGTATTGCTTGTATTTTTGCTAATGTCATTTTCAGTATAATTAAAGGAGGAAAATAATTTATGTAAGCTCACTGAAAGTCCTTTTTGTTGCATTTATGATGTGAGTATCATTGTATATAAACGAGGAATATGTTATATTATTCCACGTGCAAGCTTTCGCTTTTACCATTGGCAGCCGTACAACTTCTTATATAGTTGCGGCATTGGCGGCCGCTCAGTTTCTCGTGTGGCTGCGCTCAACGCAGCGAGGGGGTAACAGCAAAACAGGTACATAACTAGTTAAATGGTAACAACAAGCAGGTTAGTACACTAAATTAG
>VBHS01000307.1 GCA_005881295.1 Chloroflexota bacterium | reverse complement strand
AAAGAGTTGCAGTATGGGTGCGTTCGCGTGAAACAGGAACTGCCAGCCCAGCTCGCCGAGGCTTAGTGCAGCAAATGCCGTGCTCGTCCCGGTACAAAAGCGATTTATGGTATCACTGAAGCTCCATGTGCGATTCCAGTTGAGCATCAGCGCTCCCAGCGTTGCCGCCGGCCCGATGCCTGAGAGGACAGCGATGAACCACGAATTGGGGGGGAGTAAGGATGGGAGTGGCAGGGAGGCCATTTTTGAGAGCAGCGAATAATATAAGCAGGCCAGCATAAAGGCGGCAAAAACGGTTAAGCTGCGACGCAGCCATAGTTGTTGCAGGGGAGATACCGTCGATGGATGCCAACCACTGGCTGCCGTCTTGTCCTCATTTTCGTCGAACGGATCGCCATACTTGTCTTTATATTCCTCATAGTGCGCCATGTTTTCCCGTGAAAGCGTTGGAGCGCTGGCCTGTTGAGGATCCATAGACATTGTCTTCCCGTTAGCAAATGCGACCGGCGATTCGTAGTCCTCCTCGTCCAGGACAGTGGCGCCTGGTGCATCTCCGCGGTGCTGCCCATTCATGGCGGGGTCGGGATACATACCGATATTACCGGGCACATCCACTTCAACTTTGACTACGATATCCTGTTCTTCGTCCTCCTCGTCAGGCATTATCACAATGCTACCTGTATAATGCATCGAGCCGCGCAGGCGCAGAGTGTTGACCCTCACATTGACGTGGGTATTGATGCCATCGAAACTTGTCTCGTCGAGTTGAATCCACGGCTCGGACACGGAAATGGTGCCGTGGGTACCACTCTTGTCGGAGATCGCCAGCAACAGAGGCTCGGAGAGGCCCGGATATACCTCTCCGAAGTCCAGCGTGCGCGGTTGTACAACGATATCGGGGACCTGCGCCGCGGGCATTGGCCTGCGCGAGGTCCAGTCCTGGTTGTTGCGATACTCGGCCGCCTGATTGATGGGGGGAACAACAGGTATGCTCGTATGACTGCTTTTAGTGACGGTTGATTGTTTGCCTGAACTGGTGAGAATGTGAACGCCTGGGCCTAAGACAGCCTTTAAGAACAGGTTAACCGTCTCATAGGGGTCGAGATGCTGATTGCGGATATCTCTTGTTATCCAGGCCAGGTTCGCGTTGCCTATTTTACTCAGCCAGTCTTCAACTTCACCGGAGGATAGATAATCTGCCGCCTCGTCTGAGTAACGGGCAGAGAGTCTCGCCAATTCCTCCACCGTGAGCGCCTGTTCGCCACTTTCAAACATAAACGTATTTTCACTCAACAGCGCGCGTCGAAAATCTTCGGCGCTCTGAAAACGGTCTTCAGGTGCAAGAGAGGTAGCTTTCTCCAGCGCTCGCGCCACGGGAAGCGAGATAAAGGAATAGAAGGTGTGAACATCGTTCAGGCCAAAGCCCTTCTCCGAGAGGGTATTGGTCATGAGCTGGAACAACGTCATCGCCAGCGAGTAGATATCCGAGCGCTTGTCGGTCTGGGCTTTTCCATATTGTTCAGGCGGCGCGTAGCCGGGCGTTCCAAGCAACTGTGTATCCTGCGAACCCATGTAACGAAAGAAGCGAGCGATGCCGAAATCAATGAGTTTGACACGGCCATCGCGCATGAGCATAATATTGCCTGGCTTCATATCGCGGAAAATGATAGGTGGCTGCTGGCTGTGCAGATAGCTCAAGACGTTGCACAGCTGCTTTGCCCACCCTAAAACGCGACCCTCTGAGAAAGGCGCATTATTGCGCAACAGGTACTCATCGAGCGTCATCCCCTCGATGTATTCCATTACCAGAAAGTGGCGCGTTCCCTCGGCAAAATAGCCTGCGACACTGGGTAGATTGGGGTGTCTGAGGCTCGACAGCATCTGAGCCTCAGTTTTGAAGTTGTGGATGGCCTTTTCACGGTCTTCGGGAGGCACCAACGAGAGGCTCATCTCTTTGATTGCGCAAACAGTCCTGCGTTTCAAGTCCTGCGCTTTGTAAACTGCTCCCATTCCTCCCTGCCCGATCGTACGCAAAATCATGAAGCGCTTTATCAGTAGAGTGCGCGGGTCTAAGCGACCGGTTTGTATATGTTGTGGGCCCTGCTGTAAGTTTATGGCGACCCTCCGTCTCTCTCGAATAACGTTGCGAATATCAGTATAGCATACTGTTTATTAGAGATACTACCTATAGTAAACTCTCTTCAGACAGAACGTTTACATAAACATGGTACAATCGGCACATGCGGAAGCGATGGTCATCCTTGAATCTTTCGCTCTCCTACTTATTGTGACGTAATCAACGCTTTTTTCCTAAAACGGCCACGGAATAAACTCCCCTTGCTTTTTCTCTGTAAATGCTTATCATTAAGGATAAGGTACACAAGAACAGCTTATACAACAGCTCATCTAACGGTGTACCTGTTGCTTTTTCTATCAGCTCAGGTAGAGAAGGAGAAAACCAATGACCGTAGAATCCTCTACTACACCGGAACCAACCAAACTACGCGCAAACGCCATCGGTCTCCCCGGAGTCCTCTTCCAATCCATTACCACTATGGCACCCGCCTCAGCAGTATCATTCAGCCTGGGAGCCGCAATCCCCTTTGCAGGTGGAGCTTTACCACTTGCCGTCCTTATCGCACTTATCGTCTGCTCCCTTATCGCGCTTAACATTGGCTCACTTGCAAGGCACCTGCCATCTGCCGGAGGCTACTTCACCTATGTCAGCCGTGGTCTTGGCTCACCGGTCGGCTGGTTGACAGGCTGGTTATTCAGTCTCACCTACCTCCTCATCGTGCCACTACAGCTACTCGTATTGGGGCCAGTAATGGACTCGGCTGTCAATCAATATTTCCATCTCTCCTTCGGCGCGGCAGGCTGGGCCGTCTGGGCAATGGTATTTGCCGTCATCGTCTTCGGCCTCACCTACTTTGGCATTAAAATCTCGGCGGACACCAGCGTCGTCCTTGGCGCCATCGAAATCAGTATCTTCGTGTTGCTTTCCATCTGGCTGATCGTCACCGCTGGTAACGGCAATACGGCCGCAACCTTTAATCCCGCCTCCAGCTTGGAGCCGGGCCTAAATGGTTGGCAAGGCATACTACACGGCATGATCTTCGCTTTCCTCGCCTTCGCCGGTTTCGAATCGTCGGCGCCCCTGGCGGAAGAGGCTCACAATCCGCGCAGGACGGTGCCACGCGCCATCCTGCTGGCGGTCATTTCGATAGGCGTCTTTTATGTCTTCTGCTCTTACGCTGGCGTCGTCGGCTGGGGTTTTAACAATATTGCTAAGTATCCTCTCGATCCAAACCCCTGGGGAACCATGGCAAACCGCGTCTGGGGGGCGTTCAGCTTCATTGCCATCTTCGCCATACTCAATAGCGCCTTAGCAAACGCCAATGCCGGTGTCAACGCCGCCTCTCGTGTACTCTATGCCATGGGACGCACCAATACCCTTCCTGCTCCGCTGATGCATATCAATGCGCGCTTCCGCACGCCAGATCTCGCCATCATCTTTACCATGATTGTTGGCGTTGTCTTCACCCTGTGGCCTGGTATTGTCTATGGCCCCGCCATCGCCTTTGGTCTCCTGGGCACCATCATTACCATCTTCATCCTGCTAGTTTACATGGCTGTCTGCCTCTCGGTCCCCTTCTTCTACAGGCGCGAACGCAGGGGAGAGTTTTCCGTCCTGCGCCATATTATCCTGCCCGCGGTGCCGTTTGTAATCCTGATCTTTCCTATAGTAGCGCAGTTTTATCCTGCGCCATCCCCGCCATATAACCTCGCCGGTCCCATCTGTGCAGCCTGGCTAATACTCGGCGTGATCATCGTCATCATTCTGAACATGCGCGCCCCCGCCGCTTTGGCGCGAAGTGGGAAGGTATATCTCGACGAAACTGACGAGAGCTGATTCGAGTATTCTACCTCAGCCATTGCAGTGAAGATTTCCTCACTGCAATGGCTGAGGTGGAATTAAATCCTCTCTGCCGGATTAGTCCGAAACCCTTTGGAATTGTCACCCCTTCTGCTGTCCACATCGTAATCGTATCAGTAGAACAAATACGACAAGTGACCCAATGAGCAACAAGCGCCGGCGATAATCCTTATAGTCATAATATGCATGTGCACAACTCAAGAGATGAAGGTCAGGCAAAGCTTACCTGCTAAAGAACTGGCACAGCATCATCCGAAAGGAGGAAGATAGTATGGCAGAACATCATGTTTCCGTCACAGTTAACGCGCCTGTACACCAGGTCTATACGCTTTTCACACACTTCAATGACTTCCCAAAGTTTATGAGCTTTGTCAAAGAAGTTACCTATTATGATGATCAGCGCAGCCATTGGGTAGCTCAAATTCTTGGTCGCCACGAATGGGACGCCATCAACGAAAACTGGATTGAAGATCGTCAGATTGGCTGGCGCTCGACAAGTGGCCCGGAAAACACCGGTAAAGTAAAATTTTTATCAACAGGTCCCGATCAGACCTTGGTTGATGTCTTTATTCACTACACTCCTCCTGCTGGTATCCTTGGTGAAATCGGCGAGAAACTCGGTGGCGACAACCGTTTTGATATTGTGCTACAAGAAGACCTGAATCATTTTGCTCGCATGGTGGAACAGGCTCCACCAGGAGCGCTTGACCCCATGTCCTCTCATTATCTGTTTCAGAGTCATAGCGCTGTCGCGCAGGGAACAACAACCGACCGCCAAAAGGCCTCAATGGCCCAGGACCCTATGATGAGCCAGCAAGCCATGGTGGAGCGCCAGGCAAGAATAGAGCGCGAAGCGGCAGATCAA
>VBHS01000306.1 GCA_005881295.1 Chloroflexota bacterium | reverse complement strand
GGAGGCCAATCACGACCCGGAGGTCTTTGCCCACAAGCGCATCAAGCAGGTGACGCAACACTATGTCGACACCACCGGCCAGCTCAAGAGGAAGCCTGCCGTCATCGGCCATTCCTTCGGCGGCCTCATCGCGCAAATGGTGGCTGACGCGGGCGTAGCCGCCGTGACGGTCGCCATTGATGCCGCCCCGTTCCGCGGCGTGCTGCCTCTGCCTCTCTCGGCGCTGAAGGCCGCGTCACCGGTGCTGGGCAACCCGCTGAACTACAATCGGTCCGTCCCACTGACCTACGAGCAGTTCCGTTTCGCCTTCGCCAACGCGGTGGACGAAGACGAAGCCCACGAGCTGTACGAGACGTACGCGGTGCCCGCTTCTGGTGTGCCACTCTTCCAGGCAGCCACCGCCAACCTCAACCCGTGGACGGAAGCCCAGGTCGATACGGAGAACCCCGAGCGTGGACCACTCCTGATCATCTCGGGCGAGAAAGACAACACCGCCCCGGTGGCGATCTCCAATGCCTCCTATAAGCAACAGGAGAAGAATCCCGCCGTCACGGAAATTCACGAGATGCCCAATCGCGGACATTCCCTGGTCATTGACCACGGGTGGCGTGAAGTGGCCGAGACCGCGCTCGCCTTCATCGCGCAACAGCTGAAGATCGGCTAGGAGTACCAGCATGTCGCTCGAACGGCGCGCAAGCTTCGCTGATTCTGGCCCTTGACAGGCAAACTGATGTTTCATATTATCGGAGCAATGGCGGAGTTTGAGCGGGATGTCATCAGTGAACGTACCCAGGCAGGGTTAGAAGCAGCACGCGCACGTGGCAGACGAGGCGGCAGACCAAAGGCAATCCAGAAAATAGAACCACGCAACTTGGCACGCGCCAAAGAACTCTATGCAGCCAGGCAAAACACCATTGCCGAAATCATGCACATGACCGGATTCAAAAGCAGAAACACCTTCTATAAATATGTTGTCAACGCCGAGAGATCGTGATGATCGCAGTTGAGCCAGGAGACTGATTCTCCATGAAGGTTATTTACAAGATCACCTACCCCAATAGGAAGATTTACATCGGTCAAGATATCACCGACACCCTCAACTACTTTGGAAGTGCCAGTAGCAAGCTCATCGAGAAGGACTTTACCAGAGAGCAAAGACGAGACTTCACGATCCGAAAAGAAATCCTTCTAGAGTTCCCTGACGAGACAGACAATGGTGAGATTTCTCGCCAGGAAGTCGCTCTCATCAGGGAACACGGGTCAAATGATCCATCGAAGGGCTATAACCGGAGTCCAAGATTCAAGAGTGAGAAAGGCTCTTCTTCCAATTCCCTCGCCATTCCTCCAATAGCCAACTCTTAGCGGGAAAATAGGGAAGCAATATTAGGTAGCTTGGCCCTTAGGGGGGATTTTGGGGGTAAAAATGTCGGGACCCCTAATAGCGGATCATATCTATAGGAGATGGCAGCAATGGAAAGTTACGAGAACAAGTTCATCTGCATAGCTGGTCGACAACCATTCAACAGGATATACGGTGCCGCCTGTCAGGTATCGGACACATGGTATCCAACCTCCCATAACATAATAGTTTAAGGAGGAGGTTGTTGTCCTAATTGAAGACTTCTGTTGTCAAGCCGTGTCACTTCCTCTAAGTAGCCATACACGTAGCCGTTTATATAGATTTCTATGATGTGTTGCGGCGATTTCGAATGCTGGCTAACAAATAGACTCCTTGCAGAACTAGCTATACGGTTTCCTGTCCGGTCGAGAGAACCAGGTGTGGAGTATGTTGCTCTCGCATGTTTTCTGCCCTGCTGCTGGGCATCAGTGGTTAGGATGTGGAGCTGATCGTTTCTATCAAGATAGGCAATTTCATCAAGATAGCCCTGAATATAGCCTTCCTCTGCCAATTGTACGAGTAATGGGCTACTCTGCCATGCTTCGCCTGCATCGTTTGGTATGTTGTTCCCACTTCGGTCTACATTGGGATAGTCAGCGCGGGCTCGCTGACGTCCTTGGTAGATACTCTCGAGCCGGATTAACTCAGCATCCGTGTTTGGAGGAAATTGAGGCGCTGGTTCCTGCTCTTGTGGCTGCTGACCGCGTCGTAGCTTTCTCCATAGGTCTTTCATAGCGCTCCCCTTCAATGACATGTGAGCCTAGGCATATTATACGCCATAGTCTTGCCATTTCCCCAATCCTCTCAGATTTTAGGTAGTGGACATCAAAAGAAGAGGTGAGGCGCTTCATCTTGCTACGTCCAGCTCGGAAGGGACAGTAATAGCAATTTCGCTCGCAAGCAGTCGTGTTCATCCCACACGGTTTCAACAACGGTTGATATCCAAAAATTGGTGCATGAAGTGCGTATTCTCCTGAAAAAATTCAGCACAAACTAGAAGAGGCTTAGTTGAGCTAATGGCCGTTGTCCACTTAAGAGGATATATGGAGACGCTTGTTCAGGCGCACGAATACCAAGTTTCCGTAAGTCAGTAAAAGAGATCAGTTTTCCCTGGCGTCGCGCCTTAAGAATTGCTCCTGCCCCTATAGGGCCAATACCAGGAATGCGTAGCAGTTGGTCACGTCTTGCGGTCATGATTTCAAGAGGTGCCTCTCGTAGATATCGCTCTGCCCACGCACGCTTCGGGTCAAGTGCAAGCTCCATATTCCCATCTGACAAGAAGGGCAAGTCTTCTACTTCCCAGCCGTAATCACGCAACAAAAAGCTCGCCTGGTACAAGCGGTGTTCACGGAGAGGATCGGTAGCAGGCAAGTTTTCAAAAGGAGTTTGGATCACAGGGCTGAAACCAGAATAATACGCACGTGTCAGCCCATATTGACGGTAGAGACGGTTGCTCAGTGAAAGTAGTTCATGGTCAGTATCGCCCACCGCCCCAACGACAAACTGTGTCACGGTACCAGCAAGCTTTTCATAGGGATGAGTGCGGCGTATCTGTTCAGCCAGTTGCAGCATATGCAGGAGTTCACGCTGGAAATCTTTCTTTGGTGCCAATGCGTCTAAACGCTCTTGAGTAGGGCCCTCCAGGTTGACCGAGACACGATCCGCCAGCTGCATCGCCCGGTATAACTGATCATATTCTGCCCCTGGCATGATCTTGAGGTGGATGTATCCCTGGTAGTTGTATCTGTCTCGGATGATCTCGACGGTGTCGATGATCTTGTCTTGCGTGGTCACACTCCCCTTGATGATCCCAGAAGAGAGGAACATGCCCTCGACCTGCCCGGCGCGCTGCAATGTGTCAAAGCCGCTGGCCAGTTCGTCGGGGCCGAAGGTGACACGTTTTGTCTTGCTGCGTCCGGCGCGAAACGGGCAGTAGTAACAGTTTCTTTC
>VBHS01000305.1 GCA_005881295.1 Chloroflexota bacterium | reverse complement strand
TCAACTGCTCAAATGGATACAGCGAATAGGACATGTCGCTGAGTTCACGCCCGGGGACGCCTCTGCAGTGCCAGATAAACAAGGCTTCACATCGGCCATAGACGGAGCGGTCCCACCTGCTTATTCTTTTGAAGCGCGCAACTTCTTAACAACTGCCCTGCGCTGCGCAGTCTACTTCATCGTGGCTTTTGCGGTCATCGCCCAGATCATCGCCGCAATCGCGACATTGGTAGACGCTGCTCAAGGAACTAATGGGCATGGTAAAACCTTCAATGATCTCAGATCTCTACAACTCGCCCTCGGAGAGGCTGACCACCTGGCCCAGCAACGTCACTTGAACAGGGTCTATATTACTACCGATGCAAACTCAGAGACGGCTATTCGCTACCTGGCGCAGCAATTGCAAACACCGGCAACCCTTTTTGATGATTCTCGCTGTTTTGTGTTGCCCAATCCTGCGGAAGGTCCGGCAGTGTTGCTCGTCAGCCCATATGCTGAGTTGACCAGGGCCCTTCTGGGTCAATACGCTGCAACGACCCTTATCGATCAACCTGCTCGACTTGGCGCTCCGCCTTTCAATCTCTACATCGTGTCACCCAGGCGTGTCCTGGAAAAAACTTCCCTCCACCCATCCTTTGTTGATAACCTGCAATTGGTCAATGTACAGAGGCAGCAGCTGAGTATAACCAACCGTTCCTGGCTGATCTCTCGTTGGAACCTGTTGCGTTCGGCTCAACCAGTCTCTCGCACAACGTATACTTTTGCCATGTCGGCTCTTCCCAATAATGTAAACAGACCTGCAGAGAGCCTCTGTACTTTTAACGCTATGCGTCCCGGTGATCAACTCTTCGTTGCCTTCGCTTTGCCTGGCAACGTTTTATCTTCTACGTCGGTAACCATCAAAGGGCTTTCTTATACTACTACACCTTATGACCCGGCACTTGGACCGCTGCTCCTGGAGACAGATAAGACCCGGGATTCACCGGTAAAAATACTCCTTACAGCGGAGGGCAAGGACAATATTACAATTCCTTTGGCCGAAAGACCCTTCTGAGGAGAACATTAACCGTATGAGTCTTACCCAATCAAAAAACGATGCACCCCATATCGATAAACACAAATCAACAACTCCCAGCAACCTTTTGCGTACATGGCTGCTCACCTGGGAGGTCTATCCTATCCTCCTCGTGACAGGATTTCTCTGCCTCTATCGCATCAACACAACGGAGTTTAATACCGACCAGGCCGCAATTTTTAGCATGGCCCGGGATGCTATTCGTTTTGGTCTGTTTCCTATCACCAGCAATGCGGCATCCCTGGGTATCACCAACCCCCCCGCCGTAATCTATATCTTATTGATCCCAGCCCTGTTTTCTGCCAACCCTCTATGGGCGGCAGTTCAACAGGCATTATTGACGACGGCGGCAGCTTTGCTCACCTACATTTTCACTCGTCGCTACTATGGTCGACTTGCAGGCATTGTCGCTGCCCTGCTCTATGCCACTGCTACAACCACTATCCATTATGGACGTTTTATTTGGCAGCAAAACATGATGTCTCCTTTTGTGATCCTCTTCATGTTCGCATTGTATTGGGGCGTCGTCGATCGGCGTAAGGGCTGGTTTGCTCCCGCCGTTCTTCTCCTCGGTCTGCTCTTTCAACTGCATCAATCTGCGGCTTTGTTAGTCATACCTCTGTTCGTTGCTGTCGTTCTGGCTCCAAAAACTATTCGTTGGCGCGATATTGTTCTGGCCTTCGTTTTACTATTCATTCTCTACTTCCCATACATCCTCTGGGAGGTGTTTTCCAAAGCTTCAGACCTCCATGCCTTCTCTAACTTATCACAGCACGAAGCTACCGGCGGCAACGAAACGCTTCGCTTTTACAGGCTATTCCTTAGCCCCTATGGACAACAGCCAACCATTGCTAGCTCTGTTACCCTCAAATTCGTTCCCTGGCTATCGTGGCTCAGATATGCTATCCCACTCTTACTTTTTGCTGGCATTGCCACGGCTCTGTTACTTCTTGTGTTCCCCTTACTCAACCAGGCGCGTGCAACCGGGACTCCCGACCCCATAACTTCCGTCCGAAGCGGCATACGTGGATGGTGGGCAAACTTTAAGGCCAACCGCTCTCTAGGCGGACTCGTTCTTCTTCTGACCTGGCAAATACTACCCGTCCTGCTTCTCCTGCGGGTTACTATTATCTTGCAGCTCCACTATTTCATTTTTCTTATGCCTGGACCTTATATACTCATCGGCCTTTTTATTGCGAAGGTCGTCGAATTATTCCGGCGCTACCAGCCAGGGTGGAGCTTGCTTCGCTATGCAGTCTACGGCCTCGTTGCCCTCGTTGTCATTGGACAACTATTAGGGAGTGTGGCCTCAGTTATTGATATTAGCAGTGGTAAATTCGATGATCGCACCTTCTACATACATTACCGCAACGATCTGAACTCTTTGCAGCAAGCCGTCAATGAGGCTGACCAGCTCGCCCAGCAGCGTCATTTAAACCACGTCTATATCACTACCGATGACTCCACTGCGACAGCGTTAGGCTATCTCTCTGAGCAGATGCAAACACCCGTGACTCTCTTCAGTGCAACGAACTGCCTCGTTCTGCCTGCACCTGCTGATGGCCCGGCTGTGCTCCTGGTAGGTCCATATGATACACTCACCCATGCGCTTCTCGGTCAATATGCGAGCGCGACTCTCGTAAATGAACCTGCGCGTCCTGGTGGTAAACCCTTTCACCTGTATGTGGTCACTCCTTCAGCGGCACAGACTGCTCCTGGTACCAATGCCTTTGGTAACGACTTACAACTCTATAAGATGAAGACACAGAACCTGGGCAGCAATAGCTCTTCATGGATGGTGACTCAATGGAATATCTTGCGACCTGTACAGCCGGCTTTGCGCACAACCTATAATTACACCATCACAGCGCAACCAGGCGGAAATAACAGCTCCTTGCAACCAAACACCTGTAGCTTTACAGGCATGCGCGCTGGGGATCAATTGCTAGATGCTATGGCACTCCCCAACAATAGTGTCGCGCCAACCTCTGTAACTGTAGGCGTCCAATCCTCTACCACCGTACCATTTAATCCAACGCTTGGTCCCATTCATTTTGAGACGTATATCAATCAGGAAACACCATCGACAGTGCTGCGGACTCCTTCTGGTAGAAATACCATCACTGTACCAGCTTCGTAATGAATAAAATAGCGCCCGCGTCCTCAATGTGTCTGAAAAAACACTAGCTAAAGCTCCACTTGACTGCTACAATATGTTTTACAAAGAGCAAGTACCATTGAGAAGGGAAGACCAAGGTGAACAATAGAAAACGCAGGAGTAGGAGAAAGCTGCTTCCAGACTGGGACATGCCCTCCGATCCAGTGAAAGCCGTATTCTGGTTCTTTCATTGGTCATTACAAGTACTTGTGCGTTTTTTCTGGATCCTGATACTTGCGGCGGTCTTCTACGAGAGCTTCGTCAACGGCCTCGTTGGGGGCATTGTCACCTTGCTTGTCGGTTTAAGCGTCTGGTTCGGCATCGCCTTAACGCTCTTCGTCTTCAACATAGGCGCCAACGTCTCTCGCACAGTGGCGGATGTAAGCAAGATGCAACAAAGCTTCTCTGGCCGCCGCCCCTTCACCCAATTTTCGGAACCGGGTTTCGATGATAGTAAAATAGTTGAAGGTACTGTAACCGATTTAGAAGAGGAGCGCAGAAAACGCAGGAGAGAATGAATAGCTTATTCTTCAACAGGTACCGCGACCCCGTTCTTTTCCTCCCATGCCTGCCATGCTTCGTCCCCTGATCGTGGCACGTAAGAGAACATCAGGACGCCTTCTCCTTCAATACGATAGTCACCTAATGCCGCGGGAAGCACCATCGTTTGCCCACGAGCAAGACTTAGGCTATACCTTAAAACGCTGCCATAACGTACTTGTACTTCACCACTGAGAGCGGTAAGAATAATACAACTTCCTTCAGTCGATCCATTCATATAGCCAGAAACTGCGTCTTTTTGCTGCAAAGTGATCTCACGAGTCACAAAATATTGACAGGCAACCAGGCAGCGATCTTCATACCCATTTTTGTCAGCCAATGGTACCGGTTGAACTTTAATGCGTGGTGACACATTATAGTTTGAAACTTCTAACGATTTATTGATATGCAACTCTCGGGGGATACCATTAGCCGTGAGGCGGCCATAATCGTACATTCGATAGGTAATATCAGAGTACTCTTGCAATTCATAGAGCAAAATCCCGCTGCCTATAGCATGGACTGTGCCGGCCGGTACGAAGATGACATCGCCGGCTGCGACATATTCCTCTTGCAGCAGGTTCTCCAGCGTCACATCTTCAATTGCTTTGCGTACTTGTGTGGACGAAGTGGGGACTTTGAAACCGTGTACGACGGTTGCTCCAGGTTCTGCTGCTAGAATGAACCAAAATTCTGTCTTCCCTAGCTTGCCACCTTCAAATGTTGCCGCGTAATGATCATCTGGATGTACTTGTACCGAGAGTTTGTCGTTGGCGTCGATAAATTTTGCCAACAGGGGGAAACGGTGGCCAAAGATTGCGATAGTCTGCTTCCCGAGTAGCGCTATCCCCAATTCCTCTACAAGCCTACCCAATGTTTTGCCCTGGTATGGCTCGTTCTGGGCTACTGTATTTATCTCTGTCTCCCAGGACTCACCAACGGCAATGTCAGGAGAAGGCAGCCGTTTCCATCCATAAAGACCTAACCTTTGACCACCCCAGATCGTTTCATGTAACGACCCTTCCAATAATATGGGATGTAAACTCTGCACAACATGCTCCTACATAAACGGCAAATATCAATGTGCAAACCAGCTTTGAATAGCTAATGCCATCTGCCAGGTTGATACACTGCTTTCTAAAACAAGATATCAGTTTGCCAGCATTGCTCCCTCGATCTGGCGACGGAGCCTTTCACGCATCATGATACCTTTAATGCGATGAATTTCACGTCCGCCTTTGAAAAAGATAATGGTAGGAATTCCGTCTATTTTCCATTGGTTGGTAATTTCCACGTTTGTATCTGCGTTGAGCCTGGCAAACGTCACACGCCCTTGATATTCTTTGCTGATCGCCTCAAACTCCGGGTCCTGTATCTTACATGCTGCGCTATTCTCTGCTGAAAAGTTCACAAGAACCATCTGCTGTGCATTCAGCACCTTTTCAACAAAATCCTGGTCTGATACATCGATGTAGCTGTCTGCCATCTCTCATGAGGCTAGCAGCATCTCTGCATCCTCTATCACATAACGGTACCCCTGCTCCGTCAGGAAAAGCTGGCGATTCGCAGAAAACTCCTGGTCGCGCGTGTCACGAGTGACAATTGAATAGAAGTACGCCAGGCCACCATCAATCTTTGGACGTAAAATGCGTCCCAACCGTTGCGCCTCTTCCTGTCTTGATCCAAATGTACCCGATACTTGAATGGCAACATTGGCATCTGGTAAGTCAATCGCAAAATTCGCCACCTTACTTACTACCAACCGCTTGAGTTCGCCTCGCCGGAATTGATCGTACAACTTTTCTCGCTGTCTATTGGCGGTTTTCCCGGTGAGCAGAGGTGCCTCCAGTTCTTCAGCAAGCACCTTAAGTTGATCAATATACTGGCCGATAATCAACACCTGGTCATCGCGATGCCGCTCTGCCAGGTAGCGCGTCACCGTCAGTTTGGCGGGGCTTTCCGCGGCAAGCCGATACTTTTCCCGCTCCTCTGCAACGGCATAATTCAATTGTTCATCCTCGGTCATGCTCACACGAATCTCGTGGCATTCAGCAGTAGCAATCCATCCCTGGCGCTCCAGTTCTCTCCAGGGCACATCATACTTCTTGGGACCGATCAGGCTGAATACATCTGCCTCTCGTCCATCCTCGCGTACCAATGTCGCCGTGAGACCCATACGCCGGCGAGCCTGAATTTCGGCGGTAACTCGGAAGACGGGCGCCGGGAGGAGGTGCACCTCATCGTAGATGATGAGCCCCCTATCGTAACTGGTGAAAAGAGAGAAGTGTGGGAAGTCAGCATCTTCTGAGGGGTGGTATGTCAAGATCTGGTATGTGCTGACCGTGATAGGGCAGATATCTTTTCGATCTCCGGTATACTCTCCAACCATTTCAGGGGGAATATCAGTTTTATCAAGAATTTCATTGATCCACTGGCGCACCGCGATAGTATTGGGTGAAAGAATCAAGGTAGCGCGTTGGATATCAGCCATAGCTGCTAAACCGACAATAGTTTTACCTGCGCCACATGGCAGCACTACGACTCCGCTCCCCCCGCTAGGCGCCCCTCCAGCATAAAAAGCTGCTGCAGCGGCATATTGATAGGCGCGCGGTGCGAACTCATCTCCTTGCAGTGTCATATCGCGCAGTTTCACTGGTAATGGAGAGCCATCGGTATAGCCCGCCAGGTCTTCAGCGGGAAAACCAATATGAATCAAGGCTTGCTTAATATGCCCACGCCGCGAAGCATCCACCTGGATAGTATGGCTGTTCAACTGGCGCAAGATATAGGGTTGCGTGCGTTTATGATGGTAAACCTCGGCCATCAGTGCTGCATCGTTCGAGGTAAGCAGCAATGCGTCGCCTTCGCGAATCAACTTGATGCGGCCGTAGCGGTTCATATACTCACGAATATCAACAGCAATATTCATGGGAATAGCATACTTGCTATACTGTGTAAGTAAGTCCATGACCTGCTCTGCTGTCATACCACCCGCGGCTGCATTCCATAGCGAAAGTGGTGAAAGACGATAGGTATGTATATGTTCAGGTGATTTTTCTAATTCTGCAAATTGTGCCAATGCATCTCTTGCCTCGGCATGTTGTGGATGATCTACCTCTAATAAAATAGTCTTATCACTTTGTACAATCATTGGGTTGGTTGGATTCATCTACCATTACACTCCCGGCATTACCGCCCATTTCTTCAGATATTTGATAATAGCATTGATAGTCGGTTCTTCATATCCCCTCATCAAGTGACGTGCTCCTGTAATAACATTCATCCCTTTGGGGCCACTCTGCTGCTCCACAAATGGTTCAAGCTTATGACGAGGGCAAATTTCGTCAAACTCACCGGCAACAAACAACTTTGGGCGTTCAAAGGCTTTTGGAAACCCATTAGGTACCCGGTAAAGCAGAAGGCTGATCGCTACGACGGTTCGTATACGAGGATCATAGGGCGCATACATCAACGCAATATTTGCGCCAAAACCCTGTCCAATCACGCAAACTTTAGCAGTATTCGCTCCTGCCTGTGCCATGGCTACATCGATGGCACCCGCGAGATCAAGTGGCTCCATCCTTCCATCGGTCTGCTGTCCCTGGCTATTCCCCACTCCACGAAAGTTGAATCGTAAAGCAATCATCCCCGCCTCTGCCGCCAATCTCCGCGCCAATCTCTCTGTCAGAGTATCATTCATATCGCTGCTGGCTGGCTGCGGGTGACAAAGTACAATGATGGGGACTTTCTCCACGTTCCTGGGTTCATGTATTACTCCTTGCAGGAGTAATGGCGGCTGTCCCTTGCTATAAAACGTGATCGCTCGCTCAGTCTGTGCCGATGATAAAGTCATCTTTATTCCTTCATGTGAACCGCTACTTCCA
>VBHS01000304.1 GCA_005881295.1 Chloroflexota bacterium | reverse complement strand
TCATGCCCCAATTACGCACGCTTCTTGGTAGTGGGCCGAGGCCCCGGCTCGCACTTGCGATGGGCAGAGCGGATCTGCTCACGCAGCTGCAAGGCCTCAGGCGGTGCCGGATGGATCCAGGTAGCATCGACAAAGGGCACTTGCGGCTTGAGGCGGTGACTTCGCCGAATGAGGCCGATCTCGCGCTCCAGGCGTCCCAGATGAGGCCTGATGACAACAGCTAATGCTCACCTCTGGTATTGAGCCAGTTGTGAGCAGAGCAGGGAGCGCTGCCCACAACTGTGGTATAGCGCCTGGCAGAGAAACCTCATCGAGAGAAAAATGCTCGGCCTTGAAGAGATCTTTTTCACGGAAACAGCCTTGTACCATCGCCACTGTGCCTCATTGATCTCCAGGTCTCGTTTCAGGGTGTACAGTTCCAGCACGTTCAGCTCTTCCTCTATCTGATAACAATGTCGACCAATGGCTGGTATCTGCTGAAACAAGCGCACCAACTCAAAAATCGTGCATATTCCTTCCATTCGTCTGATGTCGGCCATATCTTGGAGGAAAGTTGCTTTCCACTCATCAAACGTTTTCATATGCTTTTCCTTTCCTCTACGAGCATACACTGCTCTCAACTACGAATAATCACGCGTCTCTGGCAAAACCTTCGACTACATGGATGAGTATACCACACGGCAGAGTTATTTGCTCATGTCTGCTTTCCATGTAAAACCGCCCTTGCCCCTACGGGGTCCTGGGTCTGCGTCTTGCGTTGGTGCTTATTATGGCCGATAAATCGGCTGTGAGCGCGATAAATCGGCTCCTACTTTTTGTCGATGACTATCGTTCTATGAGAGCATTTCCTCACTCCAAAACTCAGTCGGTAGGGTGTCGGACCACTCCCACCAACTGAAGCGTCTCGCCCTCTCTGATACGAATATAAGGAGGAAGCGTCATGAAAGCGCCATGAAAGCGTCATGAAACTTTGACCCACAGATGAGCGAGAACGCACGTGACGGGAAGAACACCGAGTAGCCCGAACTCTGACAGAGCAGCGGGTGGATACGTTCACCATTGTTGGCATCCTGAGCTGTTCTTCTGCAAAGGGAGTGAGCCTCGTCTCGAAGATCAGATCAGCTTCCCCTCTTTTTGCAGTGAGGAAATGCTCTCGTACTATGACTCGTACTATAATTAGTGGGACATGCCTGGTATGAGACGCCCTGAAAATTTGTTGAAGTAAGGGTCTTTGGGGAAAGTGCAATCGGTCACGCGGGCGACAACAAGGGTCCAATACTGTTTAGATAAGGATAATGATGTGAGAAATACAAGAATGGATGGGAAGCAGGTTGGTGGCTTGATGAGCCGCAACGAATGGCTGATCACCGGTGGGTCGGTAGTGTTGAGTGTCGTAGTCGGGCTGCTGACGGCCATGCATGCCAATGCGGTCCTCACCTTTGTCGTCTCGGGAGTCGCTCTCGCCCTGCTCGCAGCCCTGGTGGGCATGGGGACGGAACAAATTGGTTCGCACCTGGGACCAGGAGCAACAGGGGTGTTGCAGTCCTCGCTTGGCAATTTACCTGAACTCTTTGTCGGGTATTTCGCGCTACGCAGCGGGCTGATCGCGGTGATCCAGGCGGCGCTGGTGGGCTCGATCCTGGGAAACAGCCTGCTGGTGCTGGGACTGGCCTTCTTCGTCGGGGGCTTGCGCCATGGCACGCAGCGTTTCGCTTCGGAGGTGCCGCGCATGATCGCCACGCTGGCGCTGCTGTCGGTGTCGGCGCTCATCTTGCCCACCCTGGTGTTTTTCTTGCATACCCCGGCGTCCAAGCATGAGGATGCCTTTAGTATCGGCAGCGCGGTAATCCTGCTCATCGTCTATATTGCCAGTATTCCGGTCTCGTTGCAGGGCGGTCCAACAGCTCTTCCTGAAGAGCCGGAGGAACCGACAAGGCAGTGGCCTCTCTGGCTGGCGGTGGTGATCCTGGTGGTGGCTGGAGTGGGAGCGGCGTTCGTCTCGGATTGGTTTGTGGCTGCGCTGATCCCTGCAATAGATATTCTGCATCTTTCCCAGGCGTTTACTGGACTGGTGCTGGTGGCGCTGGCAGGCAACGCAGTGGAGCACGCTGTTGGTATCCAGCTGGCGGCGAAGAACAAAATGGATTATGCAATCAGTGTGATCCTCAATAGTTCGCTGCAAGTGGCGTTAGGCTTAATCCCGGTGCTGGTGCTGCTGAGTTTTTTTGTGGGACCGACGCACCTGACGCTGGTGTTGCCGCCTTTGCTGGTGGTGGCATTGGTGTTGACGGGGTTGTTGAGTACGGTGATTACCTATGATGGGGAGTCGACCTGGCTTGAGGGGGTTGCATTGATCGGCCTCTATGCCATTATCGCTGTTTCTTTCTGGTGGGGATAAGGTTTCCTTTGAGGTACAATAATAGTAAAAGGGAAGCTTATTCAATAGCTGTTGAGTGAAAGACAGAGCTGTGAGAGGATAGTGCTCACAGCTCTGTTATCTTTCTAATTCCCTGATGGGCTTGAAGACTGGAGAAGCTTGTCAAGTGTACGTTCTCTGATGCGGTAAGCTTGTCGTTTACCACGATGAGGAAGTATCACGGCATCTAAGACGCCAATTGAGATCCAACGTCGTACAGTTGTAGTGTCCACTCGCAGGCGCTTAGCCACCTCACTAACGGTATACAAGTTCTCCTCCGGTTGCAAGTCAATGGGAGTCTGCTCTTGCTGAACAGCTAAATCAGAGCGTTGTCGAGGCATTATGCCCTCCTTTACAGGTTCTTGAGTACATGACTATGTTATAAGTAGTAGACGCATCCACCACTAATAGTCAGGTAGTCGGGTTTTATTTTACAGTATAGAGCATAATGGTGAGATGCGCATCACTAAAAAGGGTGATTCTTGAGAACTTTTTTCGGGTGAGAAGTGTACCACTCGAAAGACCGAGATTTTATTGTGAGATAATCCAGATTCATTTTCCAGGTGTACTTAGGTCAATCAAGGTACAAGCTCACCTGCTTGCACTAATGAGAAAGGGGAACAATGCGTACATCCACATTGTTTGTATGTATGTAAGGCAATAGAGAGAAAAAAAACACATACCCATTCGTGAAATGTTGTAGCTGTTGTGACGTCTCTGATGTTGCGTAGCCTCCATTATTGTGTCATCATTATTCATTGTCGGATGCGCGGATTTCATTTGCGCACAAGACGTTTTTTACATGTAAGGATGTGATTTATGAACGATCTACGAAAGCAGCCCGAATCCTATTGGAAAGAGAAACTGACGCCGGAACAGTACAAGGTTTGCCGGCTCAAAGGGACGGAGCGGGCCTTTACCGGTGCACTGTACAATAATCATGAAAAGGGAATGTACGTGTGTGTCGCCTGTGGGCAACCATTGTTTTCCTCGGACACAAAATTTGACTCGGGAACAGGATGGCCAAGCTTTGACGATCCAATTAACCGGGAGAATATTGAACTACACGAGGACAATTCGTTCTTTATGAAACGAACAGAAGTGGTCTGTAAGAATTGTGGGGCGCACCTTGGTCACCTCTTCAATGACGGTCCAAGAGAGACCACCGGCATGCGCTATTGTATCAATTCAGTTTCACTGCAGTTTCAGCCGCAGGATGACAACAAATAAGGAGTAGAGATGAGTTTGCAAAAGGCTACATTTGGAGCAGGATGTTTTTGGGGTGTAGAGGCGGCAAGGCCCAGATGTTGGAACGCAGTATCGATCGGTGATTTTCTACCATACGCCGGAGCAGCAGGTCGCGGCGCTGGCCTCCAAGGAGAAGTTGGAGAAGTCGGGGAGGTACAGGCGACCGGTTGTGACTGAAATTGTGCCCGCCACGTCATTTTATCGCGCGGAAGATTATCACCAGCAATACCTGGAGAAGCGCGGGCTTTCTAGCTGCAAATTTGCATAATGGATAAACAGCAGTAGCTATTCAGGGCTCCTCGTCGCCAGCGACGAGGAGCCCTTTTCTTTGATGCGAGAGGCGTTGTTGCCCGCGGGCAACAACGCCTCTCGCATCAAAGTATTGCTCTTCAGCAAAACTCTTATAATTGGGACAGCAGATCATTCAGTCTGTTGACGAAATCCACCGGGTTATCTAGCTTCTCGCCCATACTGAGGACCGACTGATCGAAGAGAATGTAAGCCCAGTCGGTAATACGCTTCTCATCCTTCTCATCGCGTAGTTTGACGATAATTGGATGCTGCGGATTGACCTCAAGAATAGGCTTGTCACCAGGGATCGCTTGTCCAGCCGCTTGCAAGAGGCGCTTCAGGTTGGGGTCGATATCGTATTCACCGACGACGAGACAGGCTGGAGAGGTCGTGAGGCGCGATGAGGCGCGCACTTCTTTGACCTTCTCGCCCAGCGCCTCCTTGAAACGTACGAGCAGGTCTTTTACTTCCCCTTCGGACTTCTGCTGCTCCTCTTTCTCCTGCTCATCTTCGAGTTTGGTCAGGTCTAGCGCTCCCCTCGATACTGACTGAAGCTTTTTGCCATTGAACTCGGGGAGCTCTGGCTCCAATAGGAGATCGACCGGGTCGGAGAAGAAGAGCACCTCAATGCCCTTCTTTTTGAATATCTCCAGCAGCGGGCTGTCTTTAGCGGCGGTATAGCTATCGGCGGTGATATAGTAAATCTTGTCCTGGCCTTCTTTCATGCGAGCAACGTAATCTTCGAGCGACACGTCCTGGGTCTCATTCGTGGAAGCGCTAGAGGCAAAACGCAGCAGCTTAGTAAGGCTATCGTGGTTAGCATGATCTTCCAGCAGGCCCTCTTTGAACGCGCGCCCGAACTCTTTCCAGAAGGTGGCATACTTTTCCTTGTTGTTGGCCGCCAGATCGGTGAGTAAGTTGAGCACTTTCTTGACCGCGTTGGAGCGAATAGTGTCGATGATTCTATTTTGTTGGAGTATCTCACGCGAGACATTCAAGGGCAGGTCATTGGAGTCGATCACGCCTCGCACGAAGCGCAGGTATCCCGGCATGAGCTTCTCGGCATCATCCATAATAAAGACCCGGCGGACGTACAGCTTGACACCATGGTGACGTTCACGGTTCCACAGGTCAAAAGGAGCGTGAGCGGGAATGTAGAGCAGCAGGGTATACTCGTAATTACCCTCCATGCGGCTATGCACATAGGCCAGCGGGTCGTTAAAATCGTGCGCTATGTGTTTATAGAACTCGTTGTACTCCTCCTCGGTAATCTCGCTTTTTGGGCGGGTCCAGAGGGCGGAGGCGCGGTTGACTACTTCGTCTTCGTTCTCTTTGTCTTTAACCTCTGATTTCATTACGATGGGCAGCATGATATGGTCAGAGTACTTGCGAATGATGGCGCGCAAGCGGTTGCCATCGAGGAGATCGTCCTCACCTTCGCGCAAGTGTAGCACCACTTCCGTGCCCCTGGTAGGCTTTTCGACAGTTTCGAGCGTATACTCTCCCCGTCCATCTGACTCCCAGGTTACACCTTCCGCGGGACTGTAACCAGCATGGCGCGTGGTCAAGGTTACCCTGTCGGCGACAACAAAGGACGAATAGAAGCCGACACCGAACTGGCCGATGAGGCTGGCGTCTTTTTGTTGATCTCCTGTGAGCGATTGAAAGAACTCGTGGGTGCCCGATTTAGCAATGGTGCCGATCTGCTCAATAACTTCGGGACGAGTCATGCCGATACCGTTGTCGGAGACGCTGATGGTACGCGCATCTTTATCGTAGGAGACCCGAATTTTGAAGTCGGTGTCGCCCTCATAGAGTGTGTCATCAGAAAGAGCAGCGAAACGCAATCTATCGATGGCATCCGAGGCATTTGAAATCAACTCGCGCAGAAATATTTCTTTGTTGCTATAGAGCGAGTGGATCATAATGTCGAGCAGTTGTTTGACCTCTGCCTGGAAGCCCAGTGTTTCTTTGTGGGTGTCTACGGTCATATATGAGTAGTCCTCCTCTACATATAGAGACAGCTATAATACTTTTCAACATTCCTGACGTGTGCGGATTGCTGTGAGCTACACTTTATCAAAATATAACAGTTTTGACAACTGGCAAATATCTCTTGCATTTTTCGCCTGTTTGATAGCCTAATAATATACATTATAGTTAACACTACAAAGGAGAACACAAAGATGGTCAATCGTTCCCTGGCGCCTGCCCTGTTCGACGTGCAGGATGCCTTCAAGGGGCCGTATGCTCCTCGTATCCAGGCCTTTACGGAGGCGGGACAGCAGGCAGATTTGACAGCTGCGCAAAACGATGTTGAGAAAATTGCCCTGATACTCGTGGACTACCAGCATGATTTTGTCGATCCTACTGGTACACTTCATGTCCCTGGTTCACAGCAAGATGTCGCGCGTTTACTGACATGGTTCTACGCCAATGCCCACAAAATTAGCTCCATCTATGCCTCGCTGGATACCCATTTACCGTTTCAAATCTTTTATAGCTCGTGGTGGAAGAATCCGCAGACAGGAGAACATCCCCAGCCCTATACAACGATCACAGTAGATGACGTGACGAACATGAAGTGGGTGCCAGTGTTTCAGCCGGACTGGTCCGTGAGCTATGTCCATCAACTGCAAGAAAAGGCGAAGAAAGATCTGATGATCTGGCCCTATCACACAATGGAGGGGGCGCTAGGTCATATGCTGGTAGCACCGATCAGCGAGGCGATTGCCTGGCATAGTGCCGCGAGAAATGCGCAGCCAACCTATGTTGTGAAAGGCCGCACGATTCGCACGGAGTACTATGGCATCTTTGGTGCGGAGATACCCGACCCTGAAGTTCCGGAAAGCAGTTTGAACGTCACTATGCTCGATGCGGTAATGAAGCACGACCGGGTATATATTGCTGGTGAGGCGAAGTCGCACTGCGTGCTGGAGACCGAGCGACAACTGGTGGGACGTTTTGGCAATCGGCCCGAACTGCTGAAACGGTTACATTTTCTCCGCGATTGTACCAGCTCTGTGCAGCATCCGACGATAGACTTTGACGCGCTGGCGAATGCTGAATTGGCCACGATGGAGCAGCAGGGAGTGCAGATGGTGCTGAGTTCGGAGCCCATTCCTTAGATAGGATCACAAGAGGCTTGTTTCGGGTTTTCGCGAAGTGGGAGTGTGATGGCAGAATCTGGATAATCGTATCTTGATGGCTGTACGCTAATACCTGGGCACAGCGCCGCTCTTTCTTTTAGCACTTGAGCACGATCGTTTCGCCTCCCTGCTCCGCGGAATGTTTCGCTGCCTCCATGACGGCAATGTTGCGCCTCGATTGGCCAGGCGGCACAGCTAGCGGTTCTCCGAAGTGGAGATGATTGGCGAGATTGCGTTGAAAGGCATAGGAGGGCGCAGGTGGAAGCGTCAGGAGCTGCCTCTGTATAGCGCCGTCGGCATCATAAGTGAAGACGTATAGTTCCGGAAGGGATTCAGCAGGGGCAAGCCGTTCTTCGATGAGATCGCCTGACCAGCGCCGTGTCTTTACCGTCTCGTGACGCCATTCGCCGACAATGGCTCCCTGCTCGCCTAAGATATACCATTTGGGTTTTAAGGCTGCCGCGATATCCGAGTGGATAAAAGATGCCTCCTGTCCACCGGCGAAGCGTAGATAAACACTGGCCTGGTCGGCGTTAGTGACGTCATGCCAGACCCGTTTATGTTCGATACCGCGCACGGACTCCACGGGATCAGGGATAAGCTGGAGCATCCAGTCGAGATAGTGGGATCCCCAGTCGTAGAAGACGCCGCCAGAGATTGGTTCGTGGGAGTGCCAGTAGTTACAGGGGTGCGCATAGCCGCCAATGAATGTTTCCATATGGAAGATAGGGCCAATGGTACCTCGCTGCATGATCTGCTGGATGGCGAGATAGTCGGGGTCCCAGCGACGGCACTGGTATACCGTGAGCGCGCGCTGCTGCTCTTCTGCAAGCTGAATCATGGTATCAGCTTCGGCCGTGGTGAGGCAGAATGGCTTCTCAGAGACCACGTGTTTACCGGCCTGTAGCATTTGCATAGAGATAGACGCGTGTGTGTTGGGTGGAGTAGAGACGATAACAAGATCGATGCTATCGTCACGAGCAACCTCGTCCATGTCGGTACAGGTAGCAATACTAGGGAATGATTGTCGCGCCAGGGCGAGCCGCTCTTCATTACGATCACAGACCAGGGCGTACTCAAGGCCAGGTACGGCATCGATGGCGGTACCATGCTCAAAACCAATCGCACCATAACCGATCATTGCCACACGCACTGTGCGTTCCTGTGTATCCGCTCCACCCACGAAGCGCGAAGCGCGAGCGAGCATCTGTTGAAAACTGGGATGCGCTCGTGTTGCAGGTGATGCCCCCAATGTTGTACAGAAGATACGCCCATGTCCATAAGTACGTGTGTAGGCCAGCGTGCAGGAAACGTACTGCCACGTGGTGCGCCAGACTGCCTCGGCATCCGCAGGGATTTGCTCGAGGAGATAGACTTCATCCTTGATGGCAAACGTTGGATCAACGCGTCGTGTGATGAAGTGGTTGCTATCAACCGCCCGTGCAATGATTTCACAGCGAGGAGTACAGAAACCGTGCAGGGGACCGAGCAGTTCACTTAAAAGCTGATTACCGCGGTAGTTCTCGGCGGCATTGCCAACAAAAACAATCCCTCCACCATGTTCGACAAAGGCGCACAGCGCCTGTTCCTCTTCCAGCGTGAGAGGGATGATGGAACCATCGAGGATAAGAACTCGCTGCGTGGCTAGCCTGGACGACAACGTTGATCTACTGGTTATAAGGGCGTCTTGCGGATAAGGCATGAGAAATGTAGCTCCTTTATGCGCATGGCCT
>VBHS01000303.1 GCA_005881295.1 Chloroflexota bacterium | reverse complement strand
CGTGGGCGTGATACGAGCTGCGCACAAAGGGGCCGGACTCGACGTGGCGAAAACCCATCTTCTTGCCTTCAGCCTTCAGGGCGGCAAATTCCTCGAGGGGAACATAGCGTTGAATGGGCAGGTGGTTAAAAGACGGGCGGAGATACTGCCCAATGGTCAGGATATCGACCTTGTGTTCCCGCATATCATGCATCACTTCGATAATTTCATCCCACGTCTCGCCGAGGCCCAACATGAAACCAGACTTCGTTGGGGCAGCGGGATTCATCTCCTTGGCCCACTGCAATACCTGGAGAGATCGCTGGTAAATCGCCTGGGGTCGCACGCGCTTGTAGAGCCTGGGAATAGTCTCGACATTGTGGTTGAAGACATCCGGCCTGGCATCGATGACGACCTTTAAGGCATCGTAGACGCCCTTAAAATCGGGGGTCAGCACCTCGACCTTGCAGTCGGGGTTCATGCGGCGAATCCAGCGGATCGTGGCGGCAAAGACGGCGGCGCCGCCATCCTTCAATTCGTCCCGGTTCACCGAAGTGACGACGGTGTAGCGCAGTCCCATTTTCTGCACTGCCTCGGCGACGCGTTTCGGTTCCTCCCAATCCAGGCCAATTGGACGCCCAGTTTCTACGGCGCAGAAGCCACAACTGCGCGTACAGACACGCCCGAGGATCATAAAGGTGGCGGTTTTATGACTCCAGCATTCTCCAATATTGGGGCAGCGTGCCTCCTCACATACGGTGTGCAGTTCTTTACTGCGCATCAGGTGCTTCAGATTTTCGTAGTTTTCACCTTTAGGCGGACGCACTCTGAGCCATTCTGGACGGCGCTCTGGAATGATGGTGGTCATTATGGTTTCCTTTAGTTAATAGACGTCTATTTCTCTACCATAGCTTTGCAGTTTTGTGCGGACGGCTTGCAAGAAGCCACCGGCACCTGCGCCATCCAGGATACGATGATCGAAGGAGAGACACAGGTACATCATGGAACGCACGGCAATTGCATCGTCCTCGATAACTACTGGTCGTTTGACGACAGCATCCATGCTCAAGATACCAGCATGGGGCTGGTTGATTATCGGTACTGATATTATTGTACCAAATGTACCGGGATTATTCACGACGAACGTGCTGTTCTGCATATCCTGGAGTGTAAGCTTATTGGTGCGGGCGCGCTGGGCGATGGCGCTGATCTGCTTTGCCAGGCCAGCGATGGTGTACTGGTCCGTGTCATAGAGCGTCGGCACGACCAGCCCTTCATCGGTGGCGACCGCCATACCAAGGTTGATGCGCTTCTTGATAATGATTTTGTTGTCTTCCGTCCAGCTCGAGTTGATCATGGGGAATTTGCGAATCCCCTCGCAGACGGCTTTCATCACAAACGGCACAAAGCTGATACTGTAGCCCTCACGCCGCTTGAAGTCTTCTTTGTTCTTCTCCAACCACCTGGCGATGTTGGTCATATCGACCTCTACCACCGTCGTGGCATAAGAAGAGGCAGCGGAAACGGCGGCAGGGGCGGCACGCCTCTGTTCGACGTAGGCCAGGATGTCTTCTTTGCGCACACGGCCACCCGCACCGGTGCCGGCGATCTGGTTCAGGTCGATGTCATGCTCGCGAGCCAGGCGCCTGGCCAGAGGGGAGATGCGCTGTCGTTCTTCCTCGTCCCGGCGTTGTGAAGCGGTTGTAGCTTGTGCTTCTCCTGCTCCATCGCTCGCGCTTGTATCACTTTGTTCGATGACCGGTGTAGCGGCCTGCTCAGGGTTTTTTACGGGGGCGGCATCGGGTCCCGGCGCGGCCTGGGCCGGTGGTGATGCCGAGACATCGGCATTCTCTTCTATCATTGCGATGTCTGCACCAACGGGGACGGTCTCGTCGACCTTGACGAGTATTTTCGTGAGGCGACCAGCGATGGGTGATGGCAGTTCGGCGTTGATTTTATCGGTGATGATTTCGGCCAGGGATTCGTCTTTTTCGACCCAGTCGCCTTCGTTTTTGAGCCAGGATCCGATGGTTCCTTCTGCCACCGATTCCCCTAATCGAGGCATCTTTACTGGCGTTGGCATGTGTAACTCCTTTGTATTACATGTTTAGTCTCAGTCTCACCTGAACCCTCAATTTAATATGCGGCAAGTTTACGGGCCGCGTCAAGTATTTTATCGGCATTGGGCAGGAAGGCCTCCTCCAGGGGCGGCGCGTATGGAAAGGCGACGTCGGGGGCCGCGACCCGGGTGATCGGGCCATCGAGGTATTCGAAGAGGTCTTCGGCCAGGATGGCGGCCAGTTCGGCTCCAATGCCTCCGGTTAAGGTGTCTTCATGCACTATCAGGACTTTATTGGTGCGCTTGACCGATTCCAGGATGGCCTCGCGGTCAAGGGGCGTGAGACTGCGAAGGTCGATGACCTCGACCTCCAGGTCGTTTTCTTCCTCGAGCACGCGGGCCGCTTTCATACTCTGATGTACCATGGCTCCGTAGGTGAGGATAGTCATGTCTTCACCTTCGCGACGCGTGATAGCTTTACCAAGAGGGACGACGTAGTCTTCCTCAGGTAGTTCTTCGCGCAACTCCGGCAAGCGGTAAAGCAGCTTGTGTTCCAGGTAGAGCACAGGATTGTTGTCGCGCACGGCGGCTTTCAATAGACCCTTGGCGTCGTAGGTTGTCGAGGGAACGACGACTTTGATGCCTGGCGCATGAAAGAACCACGCCTCGGGGCTCGAAGAATGAAATGGCCCGCCCCTGGTGCCTCCACCGGAGGGACCACGGATCACTATTGGCACAGGCATTCCCACGCGCCAGTACATCTTGTTGGCCATGTTGATGATCTGGTCAAAGCCACAGGTGATGAAGTCGATGAACTGCATCTCCGCAATAGGACGCATGCCCATCAAGGCTGCCCCGACGGCGGAACCGATGATGGCGGCCTCGGCCATGGGTGTATCGATGACGCGATCAGGTCCGAACTCTTCCAGGAAGCCCGCGCTGACTTTGAATGCTCCCCCGTAGGTTCCCACGTCTTCACCGAGCAGGAAGACGGCCTCGTCGCGGCGCATCTCCTCACGTATGGCCTGGCTAATCGCCTCTAAATAGGTTACAGCGCTCATCGTCTTCCAACCTCCTCTGGCAATTTGATTGTGGTCGCGGCCATGGTGGTGAATGGCTTCCCTGTACGGGTGTCCAGCGCATTGACGTAGCGCGGGTCTTCAGCGCCAGGCTCACCGACAATGGCGATGGGGCCATCGGGTGCGAACGCGTAGTCGGCTACGGTCGCGGGATCGGGCGCGGGGCTCTGTTCGGCGAAGGTTACGGCATCGTTGACAACGTCCTTAACCCTGGCTTCTATATTGGCCCTATCGGCTTCCGACAGGATGTTCTCGGTGGTTAAATACGCTTCAAAGCGCTTGATGGGATCTTTGGCCAGCCACTCTTCGCGCAGCTCCCTGGGCACATAGTTGGCTTTATCGGCCTCCGAGTGCCCGCGCACGCGGAAGGTTTTACACTCGACAACGGCGGGACCCTTGCCGCCGCGTACATGCTCGACAGCGCGCCCAACGGCTTCAATGACTGCCAGCACGTCGTTGCCATCGACGGTCTCTCCCGGTATGCCATAGGCCAGGGCGCGATCGGAGAGGTTTTGTATGGCAAACTGTTTGGAGTTCGGGGTTGAATAGGCGTAGCCGTTATTCTCAATAACGAAAACGATCGGTAGTTTCTGTACCGAGGCGAAGTTGAGGGCCTCGTGGAATGCTCCGGTATTGGTTGCGCCATCGCCACAGGAGGCCATTACAATGGTTGAACGCTTCCGCATTTTCATGGTCAGTGCGACGCCACAGGCCACGGGAAGCGATTCGCCTAACATACTGATCATCGGCACGATGCCATGATGCATATCGCCGATGTGCATCTGTCCGTCACGCCCAAGCGTGGGGGAGTTGCCGCGAGCGAGCCATTGACACATCACAGCGCGGGGCGAGCTGCCTCGTACAAGATGCATCCCCAGATCACGATGCTGCGGTACGATGCAGTCACCATCACGCAGCATCGTTGCTGCTCCGACGGTTGTCGCCTCGTGTCCCTGCGCCGTGTAGACACCACCGACGACACGTCCCTGTAAAAAGAGGGTGCGGGTGCGGTCTTCCATAGCTCGGGTGAGGCGCATAAAGTAGTAGATCTCAAGTAAAGTTTTTGGGCTCATTCTCACTCCTGTGTGACTTGAACTGCTTAAAACATCATATCACATCGTGAAAAGAGGGGGATTTATGGATGTGCCAGAGGCACTTGTTGATTATTTAGCGTCCATAAGGCACTTAGCAAAGAAGACGCAAGTCGTGTACCAGCAAAATTAACGGTATTTGCCGAATGGTGTGCCTTGCAAAGGGTCCAGCTCCAGCAGGTCAACCATCGCAAAGTGCAAGAGTTTCTGGACTGGCTGAAAGCTAACCATACATCGCACAAAACAGGAGTGAATGAGATCAGTTCGCGAACGATTTCAAATTATGTGCGCAAGATCCATTCGTTTCTGGACTGGTGTCTGGAGGATGAAGAATATAGCCAATTTGTGAAGCTCCAGACGATCAAAGGTATCAAAATGCCGCATGTGGAACAATTTGTGAAGGAGGTATTCACCGACGAGGAGATTGAATCGTTGTTGCTCTCCATCCTTTAGGGTGAAAGTGGGTGAAAACGGAGAAAAGAGCTTATCCTTCGTTCTTGCCTCGTAGTTTATCCATAACAAGCATCCTTACGTAAGTGGTTGGTCCCATCCCTATCGCCCGCGCTTTTCTACGCAGTTCATTTAGTGTGTCCTCGTCGAATCGTACAGTAATGCCTTTCGAGAGATTCTTAGCAAACTTCACCTTGACAGGCTCTAGCTCATCCCAAAACTCACTTAAGCTATGAGTGTCATAGAAATCCGCCTCTTCCTCACGACTGGCAAAATCAGGTATCGTCTGGGCCTTTTCTTTGGGGTTGCTTTTGCTTTTTGCTGGCATGTACTTTTACCTGCTTTCGTTTTTGTAATCGCGGATTTCCTGCTTATCAGCAGGTCTTGCCGTGACTGGGTAATAAACGTTCTTTTTGGCCGTAGGGCTAAGAATGACTACTAGCATCCGACCAGACTGTGTTGGTCCAATGATAAGAAGGCGGCCTTTTTTACCTAGGCGGGTAACATGTTTACCATGACAGACCTGTTCTACCTCTTCAACGACAACAGTGTGTTTTTTAATATGCTTAACATTCCACTCTTCCCAATCCAGCTTCTTTACGTACACCATCTTCACGACCTACAAATTAAATTCCTATGTAAGTTGTAACACATTGCGTTACAAAATACAATACTGTGCTACGAAGTTCGCAGGAAAAGCCCTGCTACACTTCATCTTTGGGCGGTTTGGATTTCGTGGCGCAGGCGTTTGATGCGCTGGCGGTAGGCGTCTTCGGGCTGGCGGTAGCCTAGTTTGGGCTTGTCGCCCATGCTGACGTGCCATTTGCGGAAGGCGAGGCCGATCTCGGTCTGGTAGAGGGCTTTGACACAAAGCCACTGGCGGTAGCCGCTCTGCTGCAAGACGCGGCGTTCGGCTCTGGTACGCTGGAATGAGTTTTGCAACAGGGCGTATTCATCGACTTTGACGACGCCGTCACTGACTTCGACGGCGAGGAACTCGCGGATGACGGCGGCCTCGTGGGCAAGGGCTTTGATGAGGATGTAGAGGAGGAACATCTGCGCGAGGAAGGGCGGGATGTAGTCGCCAATGAGGGCGACGAGGGATAAGAACGAGACGTAGGCGTTGCCTGGATTGGCGTTCAGGGCAACGCTGGCCTGGAAAGTGACGAAATCAAAGAAGCTATGCAGTCCCACGGCGATCAGGTAGCCGGCGAGGGGGATGACGACCTGGCGCCAGCGCACGCGGGTGTGGCGCACGTAGCCGAGGGCCGCACCGAAACAGGCGAGAAAGGTTGAATGGCCCAGCCAGCCGAGGACGATGCGGTAGACGATGAGAAAGACGGGGAACTGCCGGAAGTCGACGGCGAAATAGCGGAAGTTCTCGACCATGGCGAAGCCTGCGCCGATGAGGACAGCATAGACGATGCCGTCGGTGACGTTATCAAATTCATCGCGCAATATAACGAAGAGGAGCAGCAGGCCGAGGCCTTTGATGGTCTCTTCGGTGAAGCCGGCGTTCAAGCCTTGAAAGGCCGAACGAACGACATTGCTGGTACCAGTCCCGAGAAGGTCGGTGAGCATGCTGTCCACTTTCCCCTCAATGAACAGGGCCGGCGGGATGGCGATAATTGCTCCCCAGAGAAAGGCGGCGAGGCGTAGGAACCAGGGTTCGCGCTCGAAGCGGTCGATGAAGTTGACGAGCAGGAAGATGCAGACCGCAGGTATCGCGGGGATGAAGATGGCGGCCAGGACGCTGGAAACACCATACTCGGCAAGGGCAGTAAAGGTGATGAGGCCGTTGAGCACGACAGTGATAACGGCGCTGGCGACAAGCAAGAGCAGGCCGGTGCCCGCAATGAACCAGAGGGTGCGCTTGCCCAGGCGTTGTGGTAGGGCAAATTGCATAGTGACACCGGCACCGAGCAGGCTTTCCTCAACGTCTTCCTCCCAGGTCTGGGCGACAAGTTCAGGGGCGGGCTGCTTTGGCAGGGATGTGCCACCCGCGCTGCCAGCGAAAGCCGAACGCGGCGAGAGGGAAGGCAGGTTGGGAGGTGTGAAGGAAACAGATGGTCTGGGCGCGCCTTTCAAAACCCGGCTGCCGCGCCTGGTAGAGGAGTCGTCGAAGAAAGGGGGCTGGTAACGCGGCTGCGAAGGATGATTGACGTTAGGCAGGCGTTCCGTATCGGCAGCGCGCTGGTCATCGTCTTGCAGAGAGGTTTGCACGTTGTTGGGGGCGATCAGTTGAAGCATGGTACTGCCCACGATCAGGATATCCTGTGACTGCATGGAGAAAGTGCAGCCACTGGGGACGGTCTGGCCATTGACACGCACGATATTCTGCTCGGTGAG
>VBHS01000302.1 GCA_005881295.1 Chloroflexota bacterium | reverse complement strand
CCCATACCGGAGGGGTTAAAGCAGGGAGCGGCATGATAAAGTCCCCACCATGTGAGGTAGTCGGTCACAGTTTGAGCAGGCATTACACGGTCTACCCAGGTTGGCACATTCTGTGGTTGATACTTCTTGATCTCGCCTGTGTGTGCATTTACTATGAGCACCTCCGAGAGTACGTCGCCTATGTAACCGCGGCTCGGCTGCATGAGCGATATGGTCCAATAGGGATGGAAAGAATCGTCAAGTTCCAGGGTTGGGTCAACCAATTTTCCATAGGTATAGCCATTGAGGTAGACATGACGTAACAGATCCTGGTTGAGGAGCGCACCGGGCAGGAAGGCAAGAGCAGCACTTGCTTCGGTATGTAAGACTGGCACTTGTTCAGGATTTTCCGCGTCTACTACTACGAAACCCGGCGTCGTCGGGCTGTTCAAATTGGCAAAAACGTTATTATACGACAACGGCCCAACATAATAGAGATGATGGTTGATAGATTGCAACGTATAGCTATCCGGATCGATGCTATATGTTGAGCCAAGGTTCTGCCCGTTAGAGCCAAGTACCTGCTGGCCTTTGTAAATCGCAATGCTCTTGCTGACCAGTACAATATGATTTTGATCGGTTGGTGGCAACTTAGGAGAGGATTCGGTGCGCACCTGAGGTATAGCGGCAAGGGCTTTGGCGTTACTGTCAAACCAGGTGGTGAAGACGACGATCAAACCGCTGACAACGATACCAATGACAGCCGCGACCACCAGACCAAAGATTCCTGCCGCGATAGTTCCCCGGGAGGCGCTCGTAGGCAATTTGGTGGGACTATTCTGTGACGAACGAGAACGCCCCTGGCTTACAGCCGAGGCATCTTCCAGCGCATTGAGGGCTGGGCGAGCGAATGCAAAGAGATTCGCTATGCTGCTAATGACAAGCGGCCACAATAACCACTGCCAGCCCCAAAACGGACCCGTCAGGGCGGGCTCTGAGAAGTAAAGAATGAGCAAGCACAAAATGTAGTTCAGGACAAAGTACGCGGCGAACCACCTGGAAAATTTTTGCCTATCAAATGCCTCGCGGCGACCAAAACCAAGACGGCCGATCGTCAAGATAGCCATAACAATAAGCGTACCAATGAGTGCAAGCAGGAAAATGATCATTTCAGCCTCGCTTTTTTTATTGCAGGTAGTGTGGCCTCTCATCAACCGATGTCGTTTTGTAATATGACATCCAAAGGAGCCACACGCCACGTATAGATTGCGTATGGAATAAACCGACGCTATTGTAGCGTTCTTTTTGGCAGGTGCGCAACTGGTTTATCCTCTGTAATAGAGTATACACCTCCACTTCAATGGTTCACCTTTGGACTACGAGGAGAGATTTGTAACACTTTACGGTTTTACAAGTCTATATTGTATTATCTTCTCCTGAACGTCTATTGGAGGCGTTTTTCTTAAGAAGAGTTCGGTAGTAGTACACCTTTGATAGATAATGATAGAGATATATCTCAAGGAGCATTTGACCCATGCAATGGTTTGGTAAAAAATCTGCGCAGCGAGCGCTAGATGAAAAAAGGCCCGATGGCAAAGATCGTCTTCCACCAGGACAATACTTGACGAAAAAGTGGCCGGTGTTAAGCTATGAGCGTACACCTCAACAACTCCCCCCGGATTGGAAACTGAAAGTAACCGGGAAAGTCGAGCATCCTCTTGAGTTGACGTGGGAGGAATTCCTCGCTCTGCCACGCACCACCTTTACGGCCGATATCCACTGTGTGACGACATGGAGTCGCTACGATAATACCTGGGAGGGTGTGCATATCCGCGAGATTTTAAGGCGCGCCAAACCGTTGCCGAGTGCAAAATTTGTGACGGCGCACTCCTGGACGGGCTATACGACGAATCTCCCTCTTGCTGACCTTGATGACGATGATGTGATGATCGCTCTCAAACATGATGGCCAGGATTTGGAGCCTGAGCACGGTGGCCCTGTTCGCTTGCTGGTGCCAAAGCTTTACTTTTACAAAAGTGCCAAGTGGCTTGATGGCCTGGAGTTTATGGAGCGCGATCGTCCTGGTTTCTGGGAGCAGCGCGGCTACCACAACCACGCCGACCCATGGACCGAGGAACGCTACTGGTAACAGTTTGTGAGGCGATGGACTACAAGGCCGCTTCCACGGGGGAGCAGCCTTGTAGTCCATCGCCTCGATAGTATTACTTCTCCAGAGTACTCTTCGTATTGCGCTCGCCATCGTACGTGAGCAAGATGCGTTTGCCCTCGTAGAGCGTCTCAAGGTGGACCGGACGACCCCACAGGGTATAGACATGCTGGAGCGTCTTCTCAGCATAATTCAGGTCGAGTTCCTGGCCCTCAAACATATGCTTGATGTAAAGCTCCCGGTTGCCGCGATAATCTCCGTTGTCAACGACCAGGTAGGGGTAGCCGAAGTTGGTCAAACTAGCAACGATTCCATCGCGTACTTTCTCCCAGCTCTTCTCTGAGATAACCCATTCATCGCCATCCTTCTTGAAGAGGTAGAGATCGAGATCCTTGACCAGGTCTTCAGTCAGGTAGTTACGCAGGAATGAAACGTCATTGTCCAATTCGCGCACTTCGAATAGCTTCTGATGCCCCATGCCTGGCTTACGTCCAAATCTCTGCTGCTCCTCTGTGGTTGGATTATCCCAGCGTCGCTCGATATCCTCGAACATCTTGAAACCTATCCGTTATATCATATACATCGGCTACGCCATGGGCGATACTCACTACTTCATTGGTAGGGTCGTCTTTTAGAAACCACTGATATCTTGAGAGATACTGGTCCAGGTTTTCACGCTTACGAGCAAGGCCAAATTTGATTTCATCTGCGAAAACGCGGGCTGACATACTCTTAATTCTCACGTTAGGACCATAACGGCGCGTGAGTATACCATAGTTCAAGAGCAATACCTGCAAGGTCTGAGCGATATCTTCACTGAAGGTAGATAATATCACGCCTTCTTTGGTTGAAGCACAGCCATCGCAATCGGAGTAAGCTCGCAAGAAAGCGCTCACGACTGCTTTAGGTGAACGTAAGATGACAGATGGAATACGTTTCTGGCGCGCCTTTGCCCGTAGATCGATGCCGAGCGATTGCAGAAGATCAAGAACATTTGCTGAATAGAAGACGACACGCCAACGGCCGCCTTTTCCATTGAGCGTCCTATCATCCCATGTCGGGACAGCCTCGATTGCAAACAGTTCCAGGACGAGTTGTGCATAGCGATCAGCTAACTCACGATCACCAGTTGTGTAACCGATTGCATTCTTCGAGACGTGAATATTGCCATCGCCAATGAGATAACCAAGAAATTCAGCAAACGACGCGGTGACATGGGTAGGTGTTACGAGCGGCAGGCGCTGACCGTATAAAGGTTTGCCTTTATTACCAAACTGGTAGCCAGTGTTCTGGATAGCTGAAGCAATGCGGTCGGCGGCAAAAGTGGTCTTGCCACTCATGGAACGGTAGACAGTATGAACCCCCACTCCTGCGGCTTGCGCCACGTCGACTACGGTAGGAGCGACGATGCTTACAGGAGATGCGATTGGTACAAGTTGTTCAGGCCAGAGATTGTCGCCAACGCTCAAAGGAATGCTCTGACCAACCTTTATGTCTTTAAGCGCGACCCATTGATCCGGGCCTGTATTTAGTTTATGTTCATCGGCTCCCTCCAGGACAAGGCCCCGGCGTGTACGCAGGCGGATAGTGGAAGCATTGCGACGAACGTGGCGGTCAGTAATGCTGTCTCGTGCTCCATTGCCGCTACCTACGGTCACTCCTTCTCCCTGAGCCAGGAGTTCATGCAACGTATCATAGCGGAGAAGTCCACGCTCTGTGAGAACGAGGCTTTCTCCTGTGAGACAGGCCCAGCCCTCATTCATGACCTTGGTCTGCGCCTGGGGAATAAAGTAGAGCATCTCGGTGCGCACGATCTCGATGATATCACGCTGCCAGGGCTGTAGATGGGGAGCGTAACGCATTAAGAAAAGCAGGATATCTTTCTCTGGCTTTTCAGGAAACTTTGGCGGTCTGCCGGGCCTACGGTCACGCTCCTCCTCGGCCTCTTTCGCCTTTCGATCAAGGCCCCAGAGGTCATCGTATTCGGTTGTCGGCCGTGTGGATTTCTGTTCTTCCTTCTTAGGGGATTCATCTCCATGCAGCAGCAAATTGTAGTCAATGTGCTCCTGGATGGAGAGCGCCGCATCCAGAAAACGCTCGACCTCCGCTTTGCCGTGATCGAATTCGTACTTGGCAACGCGCTCGGCGTGAATACTAACTTTGTCGATCATGCGGCGGGAAGTGCTCTGGAAGTACGCGTTATTCTTGAAAAAGTCGGTATGGCCGAAAACATGTGCGGCCACAAAGGTATTTTGGAGGAGATTATTCATATCCATCAGGAAGGCGTAGCTAGGATTGGTGTTGACCACCATCTCATAGATTTTGCTCAACCCGAAGTCATACTGCATTTTTTGCCGGTAATAAGCTTTACCGTGCGTCCAGTGGCTGAAGCGACCAGGCAAACCATAGGAGGCAAACTCGTACATGATGGTCGCGGGCACCAGTTCAAAGTGTGTAGGAAAAGGATCAAGTCCAAACTTGAGAGCCTCCTCCCAGGCACAATCTATTGCATCTCGCAGTCGTTCGATCTCACTATCTGCCATACAACAGGCTCCTTCCAGGGTAGAGATCAAGAGTTTTCAGTTTCACCACTCACTAATTCATCGCAATTCTCTCTGATTTTGCGATATAAATTTTCAATGTGGGGATGCTCCCCACATTTCATTTACTGAGAGGCCATCGCCCCACGGTACTCGGTTCTACCGACCCTCACAATCAGCCGATGGCGAGGGGATCACGTTGGGCGAAGAACTTCCGCAGAGCGGGATACACTTCCTTTTTATCAGAGATAGTCACGGCGATGAACTTTTTGTCGGAGATCTTGTTGTAAGCACCCATGAGCGTACTGGGTGAGCGATAATGCCCTTCGCGAATTTCGCCATAACCAAAGATATTGCAGAGTTCCATCAGTTTAGTGACCAGCTGAACGCAGCGGTCATTATCCCACGGCAGATTATCGCCGTCAGAGAAGTGGAAGGGATAAATGTTCCAGTCATTCGGGTTGTAGCGTTGTTTGATGATCTCCAAAGCCAACTCATAGGCTGATGAGACCTGCGTACCGCCGCTCTCTCCCTTGTGGAAAAACTCCTCTTCGGTGACCTCTTTGGCCTCAGTATGGTGGCTGACGAAGACGATCTGGACGTTGTTGTATTTCGTGCGCAGGAAGCGGACCATCCAGAAGTAGAAACTTCTGGCGATGTACTTCTCAAACTCGCCCATCGATCCGCTAACATCCATCATTGCTATGACCACCGCGTTGGATTGGTATTTGATGGTTGGTTCCCAGACCTTGAAGCGGAGGTCTTCCGATTTAATACCCTGGAATTTGGCATCACCCTTGGCGGCGTTGCGCTTCATATTTTCCATGATGGTGCGCTTTTTGTCCAGGTTGGTCATCGGCCCCTTCTTGCGTACATCGGTAAAACGCACAGACTCGGTCTGCAGTTCCTGTTGACGTTTTTGTTCAAGGTTAGGAAGCCCCAGATCTTCAAAGATCATGGCGGCCAATTCCTCCATGGAGATTTCCGCCTCGTAGTAGTCCTGACCGGCCTCTTTGCCTGCATCACCTTTCTTGCCCCTGCCAGACCTGGGTTCCTGGGCTACAACATCGCCAACTTTACTCTTACCGTCCCCCTCTCCGGCATGTTCTTGCTTGCCGGGGTCGAAGCGGAAACGATATTCATCGAGGGAGCGAATGGGAACACGTACCCGCTTGGTGCCATCCGACAGGATAATGCTCTCTTCACTGACGATTTCACCTAAATTTTTCTTGATCGCCTCGCGGATCTTCTCTTTGTGACGTTCCTGGTCGATCTGCCCTTTGCGGTGCAAAGACCAGTCATGTTGAGAGACAGACATGGAGCACGCTCCTTCATGTATCACGAGAGAGGGGCACATTTCACATGCCCACCCCACTACCCACAGGTGTATATGCGGGTGGGCGCAGTTAATGCGCCCCTACATTGTTCAGTACTAACGATTGAGCAAGCTACCGGTGTAGCGAAGGATTTCATTCGCGCATACATGGCAATAGCCATGTTCAGACATGAGGCGGTTGACCACTTCATTGATCTTACGCAGTTGATCTTTGTCAGGCGTTCGCGTCGAAGTAGTGATCTTCACGACATCGCGCAGGTCGGCAAAGAGTTTCTTTTCAATGGCCTCTTTCAAACGCTCGTGGCTGGTATAATCGAAGGTCATGCCTTTACGAGCCAGGGAAGAGATGCGAATGAGAATTTCCTCGCGGAAGGAACGCTTGGCATTGTCAGTGATGCCTATCTGCTCCTCAATGGAGCGCATCAACTGCTCGTCAGGCTCCATCTCTTCATCGGTAATAGGGTCACGAAGTCTTGTCTTATTGCAATAGGCTTCGACATTGTCGAGATAATTGCTCAATAAGGTACGGGCTGACTCCTCGTAAGAGTAGACGAAAGCACGCTGCACCTCTTTCCTCGCCATCTCGTCGTACTCTTTACGCGCTTCGTTGATGAAGTTCAGGTAGCGTTCACGCTCTTCGCGTGTGATGCTGGTGTGCTGGTCAAGCCCATCGCGCAGAGCACGCAGAGCATCTATAGGATTGATACAGGTGACGTTCTGCTTGATGAGAGCGTTGGAAAGACGGTTGATGACATAGCGAGGCGAGATGCCATCCATACCCTCACGCACAGCTTCTTCCTGTAACTCTTTGATATCTTTTTGCTTAAAGTCCTCGATGTCTTCGCCGTCATAAAGGCGAAGTTTCTTCATAGGACTCATGCCAGCCTTCTTTGAAGGTTCAAGGCGCGTCAGGACGGCAAAAACACTGGCAATCCGTAGAGTATAAGGTGCGATATGAACGTTCTGGAGTGCGCTCTGCTTGAGCAGTTTCTCATAGATTTTAATCTCATCGGAGACGCGCAGATTATATGGAACCTTTACCAGGATGATACGGTCTTGCAGGGCTTCCGACTTCTTGTTGCCAACGAAGGCTTGATACTCGTGCTCATTGGTGTGGCTGACGACGACCTCATCGGCATAGATCATGCTGAAACGCCCGGTTTTGATGTTCTGTTCCTGGCTCAGTGTCAACAAGACGTAGAGGAACTTCTCATCGGTTTTGAGCATTTCCACAAATTCCATGATGCCACGATTGGCGATATTCAGTTCGCCGTCGAAGCGATAGGCACGCGGATCGCTTTCGACGCCAACTTCACCGATAGTTGACAGGTCAATACCACCCACCAGTTCGCTGATATCCTGACTCTTCGGATCTGATGGTGTGAAGGTGCCAACACCGACGCGGTACTTCTCACTGAAGGTAATGCGTTTAACAGGAACATCCTCGATACGCCCGCGGTACTGATTATCGATCATATACCGGCAGTGCGGGCAGAGGTCACCTTCAACATAGAGTCCAAACTCTCTCTCCACGTCTTCTCTGAGATCATTAGGGATAAGATGCAGAGGCTCCTCGTGCATCGGGCAGTCTTTGATAGCGTAGATCGCGCCCTCCTCGGTGCGGCTATACGCCTCCAGGCCGCGTTTGATCAAGTAGACAATGGTTGATTTACCTCCTCCGACAGGCCCCATAAGGAGTAACACGCGTTTCCGCACTTCCAGGCGCTGTGCGGCGGAGTGGAAGTAATCGACAATTTGTTGCAGCGGCTTCTCAATGCCAAAAATTTCCTGGCCGAAAAATTTATAACGCGGTTCACCGGTGCGGGTGGTTTCAACCCCAGCATCTATGATCATATGATAAATGCGCTCATGGCACTATATGATCGGGTTATATCTTAATGACGAATTACTGAAGCATAAAGCTTCAAAATGATACAAGTCCTCAAGAACACAATGATCAAATGAGTCCAAAAAGGCTGGTATCTTAACCCAACAAATACGGGGAAAGAACCAGCCCAATACTACGTTGCAGAAGGTGTCTCTTTATGCTGTTGTTAAATGCATCTTCTTAAAATGCTCCTGCAATGTATAAAACTGTCCTTTCAATTTCGACCCGTTTCAAACCCAGGTAAGAAACAAGCGACAGTACTATCCCTCAGGATAACTTCAGCTTCCCTACAAATTACTGCATTGTACGCTAGCCAAGCTTAAAAACATTGCTGGTAATGGTAGCATACAGTACAGATAGGCCCCTGTCAAGGGTAAAAAGCCGCTCAAACGTTATGTCGTGTGAAGATTTCGTGAACGATTGCATAATTAAAAACCTCTAAAAGGGGATGCCCTTAAGGGGGCAAAGCGTGTTCAATAGACGTACCATGCATAGAGGAAACCGATTGCGAGCCGACACCTTCTATTATCAGTGCTAAACGACTTACGATTCCGTTATGACGAAAGTAACAGGGGTACCGGAGCCCACGCCAAGCACGCGAGCTGCGCTGCCATTTTGTACGCCTACACCAACATAGCCTGAACTATCGCCGAAAATGAAGGGCTGACTGTCTCCCGAACCTTCGGCAAAGAAACGCCTGCGTTTATCGACCACTGCACCCGTGGGGTGAAAAACAAGCTGCACATGCGGACTGGTGAACAGGTCGGGTACGATGGAGAGCGGTATACTGCTAATGAGATTGCCAAATGTATCGATGTGCAGAATATGCGCGTCGATATGCGAGCCCTGCCTTTGCGGCGGTCCAACATCTATGCGTTGTAGGGTTGCCGGGTCCGCAGGTGTGCCAAGTTCGTGCAATGACACGCCGCGCACCAGGTGAGCACCAACCGGGGCAAAGATATCGCGGCCATGAAATGTCGAGCTGACCTGTGGCAGGTGATAGGCAGGATTTGTGAGAACGACGGCCGCGTGTACAGCCTGTTCAGCATAAATATAGCTGAATAGCCCATTATCTGGACCAACAAAGTACCAGTCGCCAGCGTGAACAGCGATGGCATTGCGTGTACTGCCAACACCAGGATCGACTACGCACACAAACACAGTGTCCTTTGGGTAATAGCGATAGCCATACGATAAAATCCATGCACCGGATGGCACATTTTGCGGGGGAACATCATGTGTTATGTCAATGATATGAACGTCGGGGGCGAGCCCTACGATGACAGCCTTCATGACGCCTACATCACTTTCACCGAGCCCAAAATCGGTCATGATGGCAACGACCCGGCGCGAGTTAGTAAAAGAACTGACTTGACTCATACAGCGCATTTACTCCTTCAATTCATTGTTGATGCATCAACCGACATGCCTGAAGTCGCTTGATTGTTTTTATTTATTACCTTTATCCTCAAGATATGTCAATGGTACCGTACTCTATCAGAGAAGCAGCGATATATGCTATACTAGCGCGGTATAAGCTGTTGAGGAAGAGGCCATAGACGATATGCACAGTGTAGACGGTATGGTATCTCTATGAGTGGAGAAATGAGATGGTGGACAATACAACAGGGCAAGCCAGGTATCCAGGGAATGATGCCAGGCCAGCGGCGTTCCAGTCGCCAGCGATCCCTGCGAATTCTGTCAGAGCAAGGACACATACAGCGACAGGAGTGCGGGCATGAATATTACGACAGGCGGACCTCACATTCTTCTTTTTGAACGAGACCAGCAATTTGTTGCATTGCTTACCAGTGAGCTGCAGCTTGCAGGCTATGAATGTCACG
>VBHS01000079.1 GCA_005881295.1 Chloroflexota bacterium | reverse complement strand
TTGTCCGCCTGGTGGGCTAAAGGTAATAACATTTATCCCGCTGCCGGACGTATTCCAGTTCACAGTGTTCGTGTTATTCTGGCTGCTGCCCACCGTGGCAAGACAGCTCCAGCCGAGGCTCGCACTATAAGAACAATTGCCTAAGCTAGCTTCCAGCGTTGGTGGTGGTATACATCCCCAACTCACATCGGTGGTATTGGCTGGTCCTGTGAAGCTGAAAGTACCATTCTGGCAGTCCCCGCCGGGTACAAAGATGCCCACTTGCACACTCTGACCTGTAGACAAGGTGCAGCTCGATGGATTGAAAATCACTCCGGACAGCCCGCTGCTGGCAGACCAATTGAGGGCGCCTGTAGAACCAGGAGCGAGTGCCAGCGTGGTGGTACAGTTCCAGCCGCCATTACCCGTGCTACAGTCGCTATTCGCGGAGAGACTGCTCGAACTGCTGGTCAGCGTCGGCGATGCCTTACAACTCCACGGCACATGGTTAGTACTGTTTGTGTCTAGTTCCGTAAAGACGAGATCAGCGCTGGCCGGGCAGTTCATATTGGAGAGAGTGATGTTGACTTGTTCTACCGTGCCAGGAGCCAGGCTTCCACTTGATGGACTGAAGAATACTCCAGGGGTGCTGCTGGATGCAGACCAGTTCAGGTCGGTCACGGTGGGATCATTGCCCAGCGTGACACTACAGTTCCAGACTTGCTCCTGGGTACTCATACAGTTAGTATTCGCGTTGATATTACTGTCTGGATTGATGCTCAACCCCGGTGATTTCGTACAACTCCATGACACAGGGACAGTGTTGCCAGGTCCCTTAAAGATGAAGGAACCGCCCCGGCAGTCGCTCTTGGGGATAAGGATGTTTACATGCGCAGGCTGTCCTGGAGACAGTGTACCGCTTGTTTGTGTGAAATTGCCTGGTCCTGTGAAGGTGAAGGCAGCGCTGGCCGGGCAGTTGGTATTCGGCACAGAGATAGTCACCTGGACTAATTGGCCTGGAAACAGTTTACCATATGACGGGCTGAAGGTGATGCCAGGTATCCCACTAGCAGATGCATTCCAGCTCAGAATGCCCTGGGAAGCGAGAGAAGGTGCCAGCGTCACCGTACAGGATAGGCAGCCATTGTTGAAATTGGCTGGACCGGCTGTCAACTTTGGTGAGGCGCAGTTCCATGGCACATTAAGGGGCTGCTTTGCTCCAAGGAAAGTGAAGGTGGCACTGGCAGGACAGGTTGTATTGGCTACAAAAATAGTGATCACCTGCGGGTAACCCGGGGATAGGCTACCTTTTGCCGGATAGAAAGTAATGCCGGGTATTCCACTACTAGATGCCGACCAGTTTACATTCCTCTGCGTGCCCATACTGGTCAGCGTTGCAGAACAGATCCAGCCCTGGGCTGGAGTAAAGCTACTAAAGGTACAATCGGTGTTCGCACTGAAGCTGGATGGGCTCATGATCAGTTTTGTCCCTACAGGAGGACAGTTCCACGGCACCTGAAAGTTATTGGATGGTCCCGTGAAGATGAGGCTAGCCCTGGCCGGGCAGGGCGTATCGGGTATGAATGCATTCACCGGCACCGTCTGACGTGGAAGTAAGGTACCCATTGCCGGGTAGAAGGTAATGCCGGGTATTCCACTACTGGATGCCGACCAGTTCAAGCTGCGCTCACCCTTGCTATTGATCAGCATTGCCACGCAAAACCAGCCTGTACCCTGAACATAGGAACAGCCAGTATTCCCATCGAAGCTAGCGGGACTTACCGACAATCGAGAGGGAACATTGGTTAGCGTCTGTCCCGGTTGTTGGTGAGGTGGAGGAGAGATCACCACAAGTGTTGTCCCTTGCTTGTCATTTCCACCATTCGAGTTGAACTGCAGCGTCGTCGAATAATTGCCTAAGGCAAGCCTGCTTGCGTCTGCCGTTATATAGATCGTCTGTGGCAGTCCTCCTGGCTGAATAGTCCCGCTATTTGTGTTGAGCGTTAACCAATTCGTATTCCCTGCAAGCGCCTTCCAGCTCAGCTTCTGTGTGCCCAGATTGCTGAGAGCTACCTGGAGAGTTTTTCGCGTCCCGGTGACCAGCCTGCCGAAATTTAGGCTACCTGGATTGATATTCAGTTTCGCTTGCTGCTGCCCTGGCAGTATCACTGTAAGTTTGACCCCTACCTGTACCTCGCCGCCATTAGAACTGATACGTACAGCCGCCTGGTAATTGCCCACTTTCAAATGTGTGGTATCGACAGCAACATCGATAGTTTGCTGTAAACTGCCCGGCTGAATTGTGCCAGCGTGTGTTTGCGTCGTAAGCCACACCGTCCCCTTTGTATCCGCTACCCATGTCAGTTTCCGTTCTCCTGAATTCCCGACCAGCAGCGACAGAAGCACTTTTCTACCTGTTGCTACTTTGCCGAAGTCAAGAGCAGAGGGATTTACTACAAGTGTAGCCTGTTTTGGTGCAATGGTGAAACCTAGCTCTGCGCTCCGCGAGCCGAGATTTTCAGTCGCGTGAAGCGTGTGGGATCCTAAGCCCCATGTGTCGCTCACTGCTATATCGGCGTCAAAGGTTCCTGCTCCGCTTACTACGAGGGCTTTGTTCGATGCAAGATGCTGCTGCGTCACTTGCCCGGCAGCCAGCATCAATGATCCATTGGCTGATCCCGCTTCTCTGTCTGTACCACGTTCTGCTCGCCCTGTTGTAGTAAGTGGAGAGAGTGCCAGGCCATTTTCCAGCTTGAGCACAATACTTCCATCTGGTAAGAAGCCCGTTCCGTGTATATGCAAAATTTCCCCGGAAGGGACGGTACTACTACCGCTCACTGAGATGGCCGGCGCGTTTGAGTTCCCCAGCACCACGCTAATACCACTGATGACGAGAACTATAATCACTGCGATCAGCGGGAGGATCCATTTCGTCGTCTTCCTGGCCATTAACCTTGCAGCAAAACCGTGAACTTGCGAGTCAAGCTGCCTGGATGCTGAACGATGAGGCTGGTGAGGTTCATGCAATGGCATAGGTGGTACAGGTGGCAACTGCTGTGGAGCATGATAGCTGAAAGGCTGTGCGCTTTGACTCCTATATTGATGTTCCCCAGATTGTTGGATGTTCTGCGCTTTTTCTCCCTGAACCTGGCCAGGTCTGATCGTGGCATCACCATCTTTCTGCCCAGTACCTGTATGTGTAGCGTCAGGTTGCGGTTGGTTGCTTAAAATAATTGGTATGTTGTGGGGTGTCATAATACCTGGCTGTGTGGGGCCAGTAGTATCTACTGAATCCTTTGTCGTACCTGTAAGCGCGCGTCCACAATATCCACAAAAACGAGCTTCGTTGAGTGCCTCTGTCCCACAAAATCTGCAGTACTGCATTGATATCCCCCAGCTCAGATGCGTATTTCAATACTTCTATCCTGCGCTAAATAATATTACTACAAAGATAACATTTCTGTAGAAGTTGTAAATGGCCCCAGCCCATTTACTTATGAAAGTGTATTATTGTTTTTATAGTTTAACATATTTTTAGGATAAAATATAGTATATATTTTCGCTTTCCTCCTACTTACCTGGAATTTCCATAAAGTGATGCTTTTACACACTTGCTTTACGCCTGACGAGAGCGTTATAGATAGTGAGCAAGGCAGGAAGGAAAACGAGACTGGGGATGACGCTGAACGAAACTAAGTCCTGGATACCAATAAAGGGGAAATAAGCAATGTAAATACCTATGAATGATCCAATGATGCTGATAGTGGCTGCCGTGGCGATAGCCCGGGCATTATTATAACGCCCACTGGTTATAAGCAAGGTCATCCCGGCAATAAAGCCAGCGATAGCAAAACCCAGCTCCAATTTGCCAAAAAAGATATCGAAGATGCCCTGATTCTGTAAGATCCCAACGATTAATATTCCAACCACTCCAGTAAAAAGACCAACCCAGGGGCCCAGGACTGTCCCTAAAAAAAGAAGGGTGATACACGCCAGAGCAATACTGGTAGTATGAGCAATGTAATTTGACCCGAAGATGCCGGAGAGAAAGAATAGAGCTGCAAAGAGAAGAGCGCCGATTACCATAGCCACTAGCTGTTCTCTTCCTATGCTCCACATGTTCACCTTTTCTTGTCCAATAGTCCCCAACTCAGCTTTTGATCCGTTTCCCAATGAAAGGTTTGCTTGAGAAGCATAATTCTCAGCTGATCCGGTAGAGGAAATTCTATAGGCTGGGGTGGTCGCTTCCTGTATGGGAGTGGTATATTGCCCTGGAGGAGCCGGTGTTAAAGTTTGAGCAGCAGACCATGGTCTCACAAAAGTTGCTTGTTCTGATTGATAAGACTGTTCCAATGCATCGGCGAAGGCCTGTATACTTATAAAACGTTGGTGCGGGTCTTTGGCCAATGCTATTATCATCACTTGTTCGACATATGGCGAAATCATCGGAATCTTCTCTCGTAGAGGGGGAGGTGCAGCAAACATATGCTGAGTACACAGTTCAGCGAAAGACCCATGAAAAGGTCGATCTCCACTCAACCATTCATAAGCAACAACACCTAATGAGTACTGATCGCTTGCCGGACGTGGCTTCCCTTGAATTTGCTCGGGGGACATATAGGCCGCCGTGCCAATGATCTCCTGTGGGCCCGGATAGAGAGAACTTTGTGCCACCAGGGCGGTACCGAAGTCACTGAGCAGGACCTCGTCTTGACGTCCGAGCAACATATTTTCCGGTTTGATATCGCGGTGCACCAAACTTTCATTATGTGCATGTTGTAGTGCCCCGGCAACCTGCTTGACGTAAGAAATGACAAGAGAGAGTGGTAACTGTGTACCTTTGGGGTGACGCTGGCGGAGGGTGCCGTTGGGAGCATAGTCCATCACCAGAAAAGGAGTTTCAGCCTCTATGCCAAAGTCGGTGACACGTACAATGTGGGGATGCACCAGGTGAGCTATGGTGCGAGCTTCATTGAGAAATCCTTCCATATCTTCGCCGATCACCTGAGTGTGCAGTACTTTGATGGCAGCAGCGGTCTTGAGATAGATGTGTTCGCCAAGGTAGACTTCGGCAAAGCCGCCCTTGCGTCTACTTCTACTCGTCGAATAGATCCAACCCTTATCAGGAGGACACACACAGCGCCTGTTCCAACTTGGAAGCAGTTTCGGACGAGGCCGCATATACTTTCACGCGCAGATCAGGGGTGATGGACGTTTGGAAGGTCACATGGTCAAATTCCAGCTCTCCTAGCGTTGGGTGATCCATGGCTCGCGGCCCATCTGGCAGGCCTCGCACATCCTGTTGTTCCCACCACAGGCGAAACTGTGGGCTTACCCGTTGCAGGTCTTCAATGACTTCCTGAAAAGAAGCATCGCCGGGATAGCGCGCGTAATCCGCGCGGCATCTATCAGATCGGCTTTGTCGGCTCAGACCCCCTATATATCCAGGCGAGAGCCGTTTGACTGATAACATACAGGGCGGTCTCGCTGCCCGAAGCTTCGCCCTTTTCAAAATCCCCCTCGATCTGTCCCATCTGATTCGTCACGTGGGCAAAACAAATGATTTGGTCCTGCCTGGCGTGCGCCAGCGCATAGAGGGCGGCAGCCTCCATTTCTACTGCCAGGATGCCTGCTGCACGACAGTAAGCGATCATCGCTTCCGTCTCCCGAAAGGGTGCATCAGTCGTCCAACTGGCGCCTACGTGCAAGGGAACTTGCCCGTGGTCCCAGTGTGTGCTGACCATCTCTCGCAGGGTAGGGTCCAGGTGGCTGAACGGTGTGGGCGGCATGTAATGATAGCTTGTCCCTTCGTCGCGCAGGGCTTTGTCAATGAGAATCACGTAGGGAGGCTGGCCCAGTGGGAGAATCTGGCCCGCAGAGGTGATACTGATCAGCAGCCGACAGCCAGAAGCGAACAGTTCCTCGGCCACCAGCACCGCAAAAGGAGCGCCCACCACCTGGCCGATAATGCCGTAGGACATGTCCTGAGCCGTCATTCCAGTAAAGCCGAGGATGGGCCCCCGCTATCTGGATACTGCTACGAATCAACAACCCGATGAAGAGCAGATTGATGTAGTGGGTGATCCGTATCCAAATTGGAAACCCAAGCGATGCAAATACACAATAGATGTGCATGGAGATCTCTTCTAGCTACCCCTTCTATTGAGCCAGGAACTCCGTATGTTTTACGCCAGTGGGACAGCCTGAGCAAAAAGACACACGCAGCCTCGGTATACAGGTTCCCGGATATATATCGTGGTAAGATATTTCAACACTCTATAAAAGGACACGATTTGAAGGACAGAAGGGATACACAGCTATAAAGAAAGAACTGCCTGTCGCAGAGAGGAGCAGCGTAATTTGGCTAAGCGATTAATCACGTCGCCTGTTCTTCTTAGAGCCTCTTTTGTGACGGCGTGCGTACGCCCCTTTGCTTTGAACAGAACCTCTAGAAGAGGACGAACGATGGCGAGGTTGCGTCTGTTGCCTTTGTGTTCCATTCTTTAGGCCACCATTGTCAGGAATGCCCCCAACATGAGGCACCGCGAATAACGAGCCTCTGCCAGTAACAAAGTACTGCTGGATCATGTTGAGCAGCAAGGAAGTTGTCCGGTATAAAGCGAGACCAGCGGCAAGTTGCCAGGCAAAGAAAATGGTGATCAACACCATAATCAGCGGCAAAATGAATTGCATGAGCTGTGTCAGTTGCAGCGTGGCATCCTGGATTTCAGCAATTGCGTGTGGTTGGGACATGCGCATCTGTACAAAGGTCACGACTCCGGCCAGGATTGGCAGAATGTGAGTTGGATCAGGCACGCCCAAGGAGATGTGCCAGGCCGAATTGAGAAAAGTAAACCAGTTCAGATCAATATTAGGGATGCTGCTCAGTTGGGGTAAAAACGGATAAATGATGCTATTGAGATGGGCAATGCTGGCATGATTCAGGACGATGTTTAGAGCGGAGTAGAGGCCAATAAAGATCGGGAATTGAATCAGCAGTGGCAAGAACGAAGAGGCCGACGATATTCCATGCTGCTTATAGAGTTCCTGTGTGGCCTCATGTTGCGCTTTCAGGTCTTGTGCATGCCTCCTGCGTATCTCTGCTAATTCTGGCTGCAAGGCAAGCGTAACTTTCATGGATTTAAGTTGTCGCAAAGTCAAAGGGAGCAGCAGAGCAGTAATCGCAAGGGTTAAGACAATGATTGAAAGTCCAAAATCACCAAAAAGGTGATACAGCAACATGAGGACATTAAAGATAGGATAGGTAATGACAACGTTGAAGAAGTTACTTATCAGGCTCATTGGTCCCTCCTAATGCCAGGTAGTTGAAGAAGCGATGTAACACTGCTCGCCCAACTAAAGAAAAACCACGATGATTTGGTGTGTCTGCCATTCACTTTACGAATGAGGGATTTGGTGTGTTGCAGGTGAAAGGTGCCTTAGAATACTTGAATAGATGCGGGAAGTCAAGGGAAAAAAAGTTCTCCTCCGTATTGTCTGAACAAAAGAAATTTTATCGCCATACAGAGGGAAGAGGCGCTTTCTTTTGGGCAAAGAAAAACGCTATACTATGGAATAAGGTCAAAATAGAAAACCGGGCCGTCTTGTTGTCTTGCATAGTAGCATCTGCGAACGCGAACATAGATACAAGCTCAAGTACAGAAAGTGAGTCGAGAAAACACTATGGATACCCAAGCCAACCTGTTCCATGTCAATTCTACCGACTTTGAGCAGAAGGTGGTCAAGTCCAATATTCCGGTGATCGTTGATTTCTGGGCCGCATGGTGCGGTCCTTGCCGCGCTATTGCTCCCGTTTTCGAGCGTTTGAGTCATGAGTACAAAGGACGACTGGCCTTCGCAAAGATGGACATTGATGCAAGTGAAGAGAATAACCGCTTGGCTGCTCAACTCGGTATTCAGGCTATTCCTACATTGATGATCTTCAAAGATGGTCAGCTCATTGGCCGGCTGACGGGACCTCATCCCAGCCGCTTAAAAAACGAGATCGACAACGTGCTGTCCAAAAACGGCGTCGCCGTGGGGTAATTATGAAGAGACGAGTGAAGCCCCTGCCGTCACAGAGAGAAATGGGATACCGCGAAAAAGTTGAAGATGATTATCTGAAGCGGCTGCAGCTTTTGATCTGAGGAAGGCGCCTGGCACCCCTGGGAGAACCGATGTCACAACATCACTAAAAGAGCCTGGTCAACTGTGGATTTCTTCCGGCTTAATAGAGGTAGCCCAACATGCTTGTCTTCAATTCTCCGGTATCAGTAACTTATGTGGCTGCACGATAAGGATGGGCAACTTTGTTGCAGCGATGACACGTTCGGCGTTGCCGCCTAAGTCCCGGTGTACGATTTTATGGTGTAACGAGTGTAGCAAGCCGCCCTTCCCGTGGGTTGCCAGAGCAAGAAAGTCATAGCCTCCCCCTACACCAGTACTCTCACCAGACTCTGCTGTTTTTACGAGCGTCTCCGCTGGATCCTCCCCTTTTACAACATATCCATCGGTCTGTAATACGAGAACCGCTCCAAGTTCGTCGTTGAACGTCTTCTTCATATCCCTAAGATAATTAATTGCTTTGTCTAGCTCTGGCCAGTCGATATATTTTTCCTGCTCCTGCTCGAACGAGTTGTCTAGCACCTTCACCACTGGTTCAGGAGAGTCCTTGACAACCTGTACAAAATGTAATGTCCCTTTTTGTTGACGAACCCGTTCTCTTTTCTCCGGAGTACCCAGTGCATCAATGAGATACGCTGCTGGAGGAAGAACAGTTTCAGAGAATGATGAGCCATCCAGGGCAACCAAAGCATGAGCATCGTACCTCTTAAATTCAGGGCTTTCTTCATGCACGAGAAGTATTGGCTTCGAGGGATGACGATGGAGAACTATTTCCTGAGCAACCCTCCCTAACGGACGCTCGGAACCATTGTTTCCATGCCTGCATAATACAATGAGATCAACCTTGTTTTCCTCTGCCTCTGCCCACTCGATGATGATATCTTCAGTAGGTTTGACCAGGGCAGGGATAGGGATTGCGTACTTTTCGCCGAAGACGGTACGCGTTGCCTGAGCAGACGGCATCGACGCTTTTGACTGAGAGCTCACAAGTTCATCTGACTTCTCAGTGAGTTTATACTCTGCACTCACTCTATCGAGATATCCTTGTGCATCGGCCTGTTGTGTGGGAATCTCTACTACTTGTAGTAGTATGACCGTGCCATCGGTAGCACTTGCAATGCGTTTTGCATATCGAATAGCTCCCTCGGCACGCCTTGAACCATCGAGCGGCACAAGAACGCGTTTGATGGGTTCAAGCATCATTCACTCCTTTTCCTGGCTTTATCAGAATGGTAGGGCTTCCCTCTGTACAAATTTGTTCTTCTTTCGTACTATTACGCTAGAAAGTATATCACAGTGTTCACATGCGAGATGGCTATCAGTTATTACTCTGGTATGCAGCTTCCAGGAAAGCTTCGACAGGGATGAATTTCATAGATCAAAACTCCTGCTTTTACAGCTGGGTCCTCGTCCATGATCTTTGTTACTTCTTCGACATCAGCATTAAAAATTCCAACACCTGCTACATTACTTCCATCAGAGATCGGACAAACAATAGAGAGCACTCCGTCCGCGCGGAGAGCAAAATTTCTTCGTCCATGTTCCCAAATGATTTTTTCGACTCCCTCCTCATTCCTCTTTGGCCCAGCCTTCAAAATGACGATGCAATAATTCCTGGTCTTGGATATCATCTGCCGCATAAACTCATCGGTAATTGTGGTCATAGAGTTCTCCTCCAAAAAAAGTTTCATTCACGCTCCAGGCGCATTTATACCATCGCCACAAGCGTTTGTAAAGAAAGTGCAGGGCCGTTCGGTGAAAAACAAGCGACCCTGTTACAACAGCTTGACCAGCTTGACGTCTTCGTCTAGATAGCCCATGTGCCGGTAGAAGCCCAGCGCTCGCTCATTGGCAGCGCCGGTTGCCAGGGAGAGAATCCGATAGCCCTGCTCGCGCGCCCATTGCTCACAGGCCTGTGCCAGGGCTTTGCCTACCCCGCGTCCCTCCGCCTCTTCACTGGTTGCCAATTCTCCGATGTAGGCCTGGCCCTCGCCGGTAAAGTGGGTGTCGTGCGAGACGGTTGCGAAGCCAAGTCGTTCTCCGTGCTCGTCTTCTGCTACGATAACCATGGTCTTGTTTCCATGCTGTTTGATGCTCTCTGTAATCCAGCCCTGGACTGTTGCGATCATCTTTTGTGGATCGCGCCAGGGCGGGATGCCGATGGCCAGGCGCGGGGCCAGACTGAGGACAAACTCGCGGTCGGCGGGGACATACTGACGCACACGAAGCACAGAACACCTCCAGCTGGTTTTACCATAAAACTGCGTTTCTTTTGTCACATTGTATCATCTCTCATCTCACAGAGAGCACTTCTGTAGTTTGACGCATAAAGCGCGTCAGCATCTTAGAACCATCTAAGACGCTTGAAGAAGAAAAGAAGGAGAATTGATACGGCTGCCATGAGTACTAAAGCTCCAAAGTAGCCATACTGCAACCTCAACTCAGGGATATTCACAAAATTCATCCCCCAGATACCAGCTAACAATGAATCGGCCATTAAGATGATTGAAGCTGAGGTGAGGGTACGCATCACTTTATTCAAATCATTAGATACGATAGATAAGTTCGCGTCCATTGTTGTACTGAGCTGATCTCGATAGAGATCGATGGTGTCGGCAAGGCGGGTGATATGATCATAGACATCGCGAAAGTAGACAAGAGCATGTTCATCGAATATCGGGTTATCACGGTTCGTTAAGGTGTTGAGCGCATCACGTTCCGGTGTTGCTATACGACGAAGTGTTAAGAAACGCTTTCTCACTTCGAGGAGTTCCTGGGTGAACACAGCTTGCCTCACAGCCCCGGTAAACAATTGATCTTCAAGTTCTTCTGCCTGGTTGACCATCTCATCAACCACAGGAAAGTATCTATCTACAATCGTATCCAGCAGGGTATATAGGAGTACTCCAACTCCCCATTCAAGCTGTTTCGCATTCCGCGTCCACCGTTGCTCTACCTCGTCCAATTCAAGGATATGTCCATTATGGACGGTAATGAGGTAGTTCTTTCCCAAGAACATATCAAGTTCACAGATATCTAGTTCTGGTGAGTTTGCATTGAGACTAACGGAGTAAAATACGACGAAGTAAAAACTCTCATATTCTTCCACCTTGGGACGTTGGTGTTCACGGGTAGCATCTTCAATAGCAAGTGGATGCAATTGGAATTCTTGACCAAGTTTCGCTAATTCCTGCTCGGATGGACTCTGTAAGTCAAGCCACAAGAGAGCGTTGGGGGTTGTTCTCACTTCACTTGCCTGCTCCAGGCTCGTGAGATGGCGAAAGATATGCTCATGAGTATCGCAATGAATTACCTTAAGCATTACTGGCATCCTTTGTTTGTACCGCTC
>VBHS01000078.1 GCA_005881295.1 Chloroflexota bacterium | reverse complement strand
CTCCATTCTAATTGTAATCGATAAAAGTGCAGTTTGCAAGAGAGGCCCGCACTGGATACATAGGTCATCCGTTCAGAGAAAAGCTCAACAAATGAGAAAAGGATAGCCAGAGAAGATCGCGACATCAAACGATCTGCATCTCTCTATTGCCCTGCCACGTGGTAAAAGAAAATGTGTTAATTGCACAAGGTATCTGTACATTTCCCCAGGTAGAAAGGATGGAGCGCCACAGTCACAGCTAACTACGGAGGTTATATTATGGCAATTAGAAGCTCAGAAAAAGACGTATCCCAGCAGAATCAGAGGATTTTTAGTTTTGACTGGTATCGAACATTACCAGAACAAGCTGCCCATGCTTTTTGGGCCTCCTTCATGGGATGGGCGTTGGATGCTTTTGATTTTCAGGTATTCTCGCTTGCCTTGACAGCAATTGCCGCTACCTTTGCTCTGTCTAAAGGACAGTCAGGTCTCATCGCTACTGTCACACTGGTTGTATCAGCTATTGGCGGTGTGATGGCTGGCACATTAGCTGATAGGATTGGTCGTGTACGAACGCTGATGGTCACGATTGCAGTTTACGCCATCTTCACCTTCCTATCAGGGCTTGCCCCGAATTATGGTTTGCTCCTCACCTTCCGCGCCCTTCAGGGATTGGGCTTTGGAGGAGAATGGGCTGCAGGCGCAATTCTTGTCGCTGAGGTCGCTAATCCTGTTCAGAGAGGACGCGTGCTTGGCATGGTTCAGAGTGCCTGGGCGATCGGGTGGGGGTTAGCCGTAGTGATGTATACGATTATCTTTAGTCTGGTGCCACCAGAACTAGGCTGGCGTATTCTCTTCATGTTGGGTATTTTACCTGCCTTACTGATCTTGTATGTGCGAAAAAACGTGCAAGAGCCAGAGGTGTACACTAAGACACGCGAGGTCGAGGAGCAGGAGACGAGTGAAGCGGTGCAACGTGGTGCCAGGGAAAACTCGCTACTTCAGATCTTCCGTCGCGATCTGATAGGCACTACAGCGGCAGCCTCGCTCCTGTCTATTGGAGCCCAGGGTGGGTATTACTCAATCTTCACCTGGTTACCGACGTTTCTAAAAGATAGTCGTCATCTGACCATAGTAAATACAGGAGCGTACCTGGCCGTAGTGATTATTGGTTCTTTCCTCGGCTATGTTGTTAGCGGCTACGTTAACGATTGGATTGGTCGGCGCGCTACCTTTGTATTGTTCGCGATCAGCAGCGCAGCGCTCATAGTTCTGTATACTCAGATTCCGGTAGGCGCAAATGTGCTGTTGCTGGTTCTGGGAGTGCCCCTCGGTTTCTTTGCCTCTGGTATCTTCAGCGGCTTCGGCTCCTACCTGGCCGAACTCTATCCCAGCCGGGCGCGGGGTGCAGGACAAGGGTTTGTCTATAACTTTGGGCGTGCTGTCGGCGCGTTTTTTCCGGCTATAGTTGGCTTCTTGTCCGTCAGTATTGGTTTAGCCGGTGCTGTGGCTTTTGGCGCTCTAGCTTACGGGCTATGCTTGCTCGCGTTGATTTTTCTACCGGAAACCAAAGGGAAAGCGTTCGTCGCTCTTGATTGAGCGATCCTAAAGGGGGGATACGGATGGCAGAGCTATTTGTCGGGGTTGATACTGGAGGTACATTTACCGATCTTGTCCTTCTTCAAGAGGGCGAAATTCGCGTCCATAAAGTGCTTTCTACGCCCGATGATCCCTCTCAGGCAATTCTTCAGGGGTTATCCGACCTTGGCGTCAGGGAGAGCCTTAGCACATTGGTGCACGGCTCGACTGTTGCAACCAATGCGGTGCTTGAGCATAAAGGGGTACGGACAGGTCTGATCACGACCGCTGGTTTTCGTGATGTACTTGAGATTGGTCGGCAGACACGCCCAAAGCTCTACGACCTCAAGGTTCAGAAGGAGCCTCCATTGGTACCTCGATCATTACGCCTTGAGGTTGTTGAGCGTCTCAATGAACGCGGCGAGGTGATGATTCCACTCGACGAAGCGTCGCTAAAAAGTGCAATCGAGCACATGCAAAAAGAGAACGTCGAAGCGATTGCCATTTGCCTCCTTTTTAGTTTCACCAATCCAGATCATGAGCGCGAGGTGGCAGATGCTGCACGCTCGTCAGGCTTTTATGTCTCAGCCTCATACGAGGTGGTGCCTGAGTTCCGCGAGTACGAGCGGACGAGCACAGTTGTTCTCAATGCATACATTGGACCACTCGTAGAACGTTACTTAGCGAAACTGGAAGAAGTGCTGCCCAGGAATATCCCTTTTCGCATCATGCAATCGAATGGTGGTTCGATTTCGAGCGCAACAGCAAGGCGAGAGGCGGCTCGCACACTTCTCTCAGGTCCGGCAGCAGGGGTAGTTGGTGCTGCATTTGTGGCTGAAGCATCTGGCTTCAAACATGCAATCACCCTTGATATGGGCGGAACTTCGACTGATGTCGCCCTTATTGATGGCGCAATCACCGAGGCCACAGATGGTAAGATTGGTGGGTACCCCACGAAGCTGCCGATGATTGATATCCACACAGTTGGTGCTGGCGGTGGCAGTATTGCCTGGTTTGATGTTGGTGGAGCGCTCCGCGTCGGGCCGAAATCGGCTGGTGCTGATCCTGGTCCAGCAGCTTATGGACGTGGGGGAACAGAGCCGACGGTTACTGTTGCCAATGTGGTTCTCGGAAGACTCATTCCGACAGCCTTCCTTGGTGGCACCATGTCACTTGATACAAATCAAGCCCGACAAGCCGTAGAAAGTATTGCCGGGCGTTTGGGTACAACTCCTGAGGAAGCGGCATGGGGAATTATCCGCATTGTGAATGCTAATATGGAGGCCGCTATTCGTGTCATCTCAGTTGAGCGAGGCTATGACCCGCGCCACTTCATACTCGCCGCCTTTGGTGGCGCCGGTCCTCTCCATGCATGTGAACTCGCAACGGCGTTGCAGATTCCTCGTGTGTTCATCCCGAAGGCGCCGGGTGTACTCTCTGCCCTTGGAATGCTGGCCGCTGACATCATAAAAGACTACGTCCGCACCATTATGGTCCACTCACAGGGGGCACATGAGACGGTGGAAAAAGCTTTCTCCGAGCTAGAGGAACAGGGGCGAGCCGAGCTTGCACAAGAAGGTTTTTCTTCCGAACAGGTCACAGTAGAGCCCTCGCTTGATCTACGCTATGTGGGACAATCATATGAGCTTACCGTACCATTCGAGGGAGACGTCGAACGTGCAGTCACACATTTTCACGCAGCACATGAGAAAAGATTCGGCTACAACGATCCACGTGAGCGCGTTCAAGTGGTGAATGTACGACTGAAGGCACGAGGAACGGCTACGCGTCCAGTATTAGAACAGCACGAAGAGAATAAAGGGGCAACTGCGACACCTACAGAAACGCGATCAGCGGTCTTTGCAGGTCCTGATGGTGCAACTTCTCATGATACAGCAGTATATGAACGAGAGAAGCTTATGCCGGGAGTGACCATTAAAGGACCGGCTATCGTAACGCAATATGATACGACAACAGTCCTGCCTCCTGAGTGGCGAGCACAGATCGATGCAATAGGAAATCTCATCGCCGAGCGTGTAGAAAAGGGATAAGTAGTGGGACCTCTTGTGGGTCGCCAATGAGCGAGGAAGTACATGAGCGAAAAAACCACAGTAAATCCAATCAGCCTGGAACTCTTTAGAAGCGCGCTCACTGCTATTGCAGAGGAGATGGGCGTGGTTCTCACTCGAAGTAGTTATTCACCAAACATCAAGGAGAGGCGTGACTTTTCCTGTGCGCTCTTTGATCTTGATGGTCGGCTTGTTGCTCAGGCGGCGCACATTCCAGTACATCTCGGTTCAATGCCCGACTCTGTTGCCTCCGCGCTCGACACCTTCGATCATTTCTCTCCTGGCGACATCATTGCGTTAAACGATCCTTTCCTGGGAGGAACCCATCTACCGGATATTACACTCATTGCACCGGTGTATGTACAGGTTGATGGCGAACAACGTTTGATCGGGTTTGCGGCCAATCGCGCCCATCATTCCGATGTTGGGGGAATGTCGCCTGGCTCAATGCCCATGGCGACTGAGATCCACCAGGAGGGGATCATCATTCCACCGGTTAAGCTCTGGGAGGCAGATCACCCCAACCAGGTACTGCTAGATGTACTCCTGCGGAACGTTCGCACTCCCGATGAACGTCGAGGTGATCTGGCCGCGCAGATTGCAGCAAACCGTACCGCTATACGACGAATGCAAGAACTCATCGACAGGTGGGGTCTCTCAACAACAGAAGAACACATCGATGCGTTGATCGCCTATGCTGAACGAATCGCAAGGGCAACCATTAAGGCGATTCCAGATGGACACTATGAGTTTACCGACCGCCTTGATAATGATGGAGTCAGTGATGAGCCCGTCCCTATTGCAGCTATGGTCACGGTGCAAGGAGACACGATCACCGTTGATTTCACTGGAAGTGCGCAGCAAACGCGGGGCAACGTGAATGCGGTTGCTGCGGTTGCTAAGTCAGCAACCTATTACGTTGTTCGCTGCCTCATGCCGGAAGACGCTCCAATGAACCACGGTACATTTGCACCTGTCACAGTCATCGCGCCAGAAGGAACCGTCGTCAATGCTCGCCAACCCGCAGCAGTAGCTCAGGGCAACGTTGAAACGTCTCAAAGGATTACAGATGTTGTTTTTGGAGCGTTAGCTACTGCATTGCCTGATATCGTTCCTGCGGCAAGCCAGGGAACGATGAACAACATTACTGCCGGAGGCATCGATCCACGTACAGGTCAACCCTTTGCGTACTACGAGACAATGGGGGGCGGGATGGGTGCTAGACCTGAACTCGATGGCCTCTCAGGTGTTCATACGCACATGAGTAATACGCTCAACACTCCTGTCGAGGCCTTTGAATATGCCTACCCAATGCGAGTGAATGCCTATCGCTTGCGTGATCATTCTGGTGGCCACGGGGCAGCGCGAGGAGGAGACGGACTGGTGCGAGAGTTCACCTTTGAAGTCCCAACGGAGGTCACGTTACTGACTGAGCGTCGAAGCACCAGCCCCTATGGCCTTCAAGGGGGCGAGCCTGGGATGCGAGGCGAGAACCGCTTACAGCACGAAGGTCAGGAGAACGTTCTGCCAGGCAAGGTACATTTTCAGGCAACTCCTGGCGACAAGTTGACGATCCTTTCTCCAGGTGGGGGAGGTTGGGGAAAGCCTGACGAGGAGAATGAGGCAGGTCGCTGAAACTGCAACGAAATGAGCTCTACTCAGTGATACCCGCGTCAAAGAGAAAGACAAATACTTATGCACAAAACCACTATCCTCTAGCCCAATGCTTTCTCATACAAATAATCTGGGACTGATGATACGTCTCTCGTCCTACCCGTGAAAGCCATGCTTTTCATACAACTTCTGCTTAAACTTTCTTCCCTATATGTGGTAAGCTGGAAGTGTAGGAGGAGGGAAAAAATGACCGGAAGCAATGCACCTCACCAGCGGAAATTAGATAATG